>JAIESJ010000146.1 GCA_019746155.1 Burkholderiales bacterium | reverse complement strand
GGCTGTCCCTGCCCCCTCCCCACCCCTCCCCCGCCCGCGCGGGGGAGGGGCCTGGTGCGGCGTAGTGCCATTCGGATTGGCCAACCCTCCCCCGCCCGAGCGGGGGAGGGGGTTTTATATTTCCTCTCTCGCCGTCTGTGGGGGGAGAGTCCGGGGGTGTGGTTATCTTCTTTCTTAAGCAGCCTGTCGCCGAAGCGTCGATCAACAGCGATCCGTTAACACTACCCGTTCCGGTGAATGGGGGCCAAGTCCGACAGGCTGCTAGTGGAAGGACTCAGCCCGCCGGCGCGCGCCGCGGTTCGCGCATCGTGACGAACTCCTCGGCGCCGGTCGGATGAATGCCGACGGTGGCGTCGAACTGCGCCTTGGTGGCGCCGCATTTGAGCGCCACCGCGAATCCCTGAATGACCTCTCCGGCATCCGCGCCCACCATGTGCGCGCCGAGCACGCGATCGGTTTTGCGATCGACAACAAGCTTCATGAACACGCGCTCGGCATTGCCGCTCAAAGTCGCCTTGAGCGGGCGAAAGCGCGCAACATAGACCTCGATCTCGCCATGACGCTCACGGGCCTCGTCTTCACCCAGCCCGACGGTAGCAACATTGGGATGGCTGAACACCGCGGTCGGCACATCGCTGTAATCCATGCGATGCGGCGAATTATTGAACAGCGTGTTGGCCAGCACCGCGCCTTCGGCAATCGCCACCGGGGTGAGCTGGATGCGGTCGATCACGTCGCCGATCGCATGGATCGACGGCACGCTGCTGCGGAAAAATTCGTCGACCTTGACCGCGCCGTTGGCGGCGAGCGCGACGCCCGCATCTTCAAGCCCGATACCGCGGGTGTTGGGCGCGCGTCCCGTCGCATACATCACCAGGTCGGTCTCGCGCGTCTCGCCCGACGCGAACCGCACGCCAAGCGCCTCGCCCTTGCGCTCGATGCGCTCGATGTTTGAGCCCAATAAAAGCTCGACCCCGTTTTGCGCCATTTCTTCAGCGAGCACGCGGCCCAGATCACGGTCGAAACCGCGCAACAGCTGCCGGCCGCGATAGACGAGCGTGGTTTTTGATCCCAACCCGTTGAAAATAGAAGAAAATTCTGCGGCGATGTAACCGCCGCCGATCACCATGATCCGCGCCGGCAGGCGCTCCAGGTAAAACGCCTCGTTGGACGTGATCGCGTGTTCCGCTCCCGGAATCTGCGGCACCACCGGCCAGCCGCCCGTCGCAATCAGGATGTGCCGTGCGGTCAGCACCCTGTCGCCTGCCTGCACCGTGTGCGCATCGACGAGCTTGCCGCGCGCCGTGATCACTTCGACGCCGGCGTCGCTCAGCAAACGCGCGTAAACGCCGTTAAGGCGCGCGATTTCACGGTCTTTGTTGGCGATCAGCCGCGGCCAGTCAAAATCGCGCGGCCCGACGTTCCAGCCGAAACCGGCGGCATCGGTGAAGTCGTGCGCGTAATGCGCGGCGTAGGACAGAAGCTTCTTGGGAATACAGCCGACGTTGACGCAGGTACCGCCGAGCCGATGCGCCTCGACCAGCGCGACACGCGCGCCGAAGTTCGCCGCCATGCGGCTCGCGCGCACGCCGCCCGAGCCGCCGCCTATGGTGATGAGATCGTAGTCGTAGCGAGGCATCGCCCCTCCGCAGCCGTTATCGAAGGAGCGATTCTAAGAGCACATATCAAAAAGACCAAATCTGAACCTTGAGATGACTTCTAGTGCAGTGCTTCATTCTGTCTGGAACCTATCTGGCTATGCGACATTTGCGAAACTCCTCCCCCTTCAAGGCATAGCTATCTACAAAACGCGAAGAAATCCTCGCTTCCCTCTCCCCCAACCCCTCTCCCGCAAGCGGGCGAGGGGAGCGGTTTTTGATTTTTTCTCACCCCCGACCTCTCCAGCCCTCACCCCCGATCTGTTCCTTTGCCTTCGTCGATCCCGAGTTCCTGGATCTTGCGGGTGAGGGTGTTGCGGCCCAGCCCCAGCAACTGCGAAGCCTCGATGCGCCGGCCGCCGGTATGGGCGAGCGCTTTCACGATCAACGCTTTCTCGAAACGGCGCACAAGCTCGTCCATGACGCCGGTTTCACCGCGATTCAGGAGCATTTCGACTTCGCGCTCGAGCGCGGCAACCCAATCCTGCGCGGCCGGCGCCGCTGCGTCCATCCTGAGCTCCGGCGGCAGATCCTTGACTTCGATCGTGACACTCGGCGCCATGACGGTGAGCCAGTGACAAAGATTTTCGAGCTGCCGCACATTGCCGGGCAAATCCTGCGCGCAAAGGTATTTGAGCGTTGCTTCCGACAGACGCTTTGCCTCGACACCGAGTTCGCGCGCGCTTTTCTGCAGGAAATACCTGGCGAGCAGCGGAATGTCCTCGCGCCGCTCTCTCAGCGGCGGCAGCCGCAGGCGGATGACGTTGAGCCGGTGAAACAGGTCTTCGCGGAACAGGCCCTGCTTGACGCGCGCCTCGAGATCCTGATGCGTGGCGGCGATCACGCGCACATTGGCCTTGATCGGCTGATGTCCGCCGACCCGGTAGAAGTGGCCGTCGGAGAGCACGCGCAGCAGCCGCGTCTGCAGCTCGGGCGGCATGTCGCCGATTTCATCCAGGAACAGCGTGCCGCCTTCGGCCTGCTCGAAGCGGCCGCGGCGCATGCTTTGCGCGCCGGTGAACGCGCCGCGCTCATGTCCGAACAATTCGGATTCGAGCAGCTCTTTCGGGATGGCCGCGGTATTGAGGGCGATGAACGGTTTACCGGCACGCGGGCTGTGACGATGCAGCGCGCTCGCCACCAGTTCCTTGCCGGTGCCCGACTCGCCGGTGATCAGCACCGTTGCGTGCGATTGCGCGAGCCGCCCGATCGCGCGGAACACTTCCTGCATTGCCGGCGCCTGCCCGAGAATCTCAGGGGTGGATTCGCTGACCTCCGCGGTATTCTCCTGCCGCATGCTCTCTTCCATGGCGCGGCGGATCAATTCCACGGCGTGATCGACGTCGAAAGGCTTGGGCAAATATTCATAAGCGCCGCCCTGGAACGCGCTGACCGCGCTCTCGAGATCGGAATACGCGGTCATGATGATGACCGGCAGGCTGGGATAGCGCTGCTTCGCCTTCTGCAGCAGATCGAGACCCGATTCGCCGGGCATGCGGATATCGCTCACAATCACCTGCGGCGTTTCGGTATCAAGCGCCGCGAGCGCCTCCTGCGCGGAGGAAAAAGTCTTGAACGCGATGTTCTCGCGTGCAAGCGCCTTCTCGAACACCCAGCGGATTGAACGGTCGTCGTCGATAACCCAAACCGGTTTCATAAATTCAGTGAACAGTAAACAGTGATTAAGTGACTGGGTGATGAGTGATTGGCGGCAGCGCCTGCATGCATTTGATCTGCGGTCATCAAATCACTCGATCACCTGATTACTTAATCACTGGTCACACATCCCCTATTTCCCATTCATACTCTCTTCAACGGGCAGCAGTACCGTGAAGCAGGTGCTGCCCGGCACGCTCTCGAAAGTAACCGTGCCGTGATGCTGAGAAATGAAGTTTTGTGCGAGCGTGAGGCCCAGACCGCTGCCGCCGTCGCGCCCCGATACTAATGGATAAAAGATGCGCTCGCGGATGTCCTCAGGAATACCCGGACCGTTGTCGCAGATTTCGAGCGCCAGCGCATGCCGGTAGCGCTTGCGCGCCAGCGTTACCTGCCGCGCGATGCGCGTCCTGAGCACGATCTTGCCCCCTCCGGCGGGGGAAGGAAAGGGGCCCTCGCCCTTTCCCGTGAGCGCCTGCGCCGCATTGCGCACGATATTGAGCACCGCCTGGATCAGCTGTTCCCTGTCGCCCTTCAGCGGCGGCAAACTGGTGTCGTAATCACGCCGGACTGAGATGCCCGGATATTCCGCGAGAATCACGCTGCGCACCCGCTCAAGCACTTCGTGGATGTTGACCAGCGCGGGCTGCGGCAGACGGTGCGGTGTCAGCAGGCGGTCCATCAGCATTTGCAGCCGGTCGGCCTCTTTCATGATCACCTGCGTATATTCATGCAGGTTGGGACGATCGAGCTCCCGGTCGAGCAGTTGCGCCGCGCCGCGGATACCGCCCAGCGGATTTTTTATTTCGTGCGCGAGGTTGCGGATCAGCTCGCGATTGGCCTGACTCTGGTCGAGCATGCGTTCCTCACGCGCGATTCTGAGTTGCTGCTCGATATGACGGAATTCCAGCAGGAAACCTTCCCCGCTCCCGCTTTCCTCCAGCCCGACAGGCGTCACCGTGCACGAAAGAAGCAGTTTGCGGCCGGACACACCCAACACAAGGTCATGCTCGGTATAGCTGCAGTTGTTGGCGCGCGCATAGCTCACCGCCGCGGCAAGCATGGCGCTGTCGGTAAACAGCTCATTAAGCGCGAGGCCCGTCACGTTCTTGTTGCTCAGCTCAAACAGATTCTCGGCTGCCGGGTTCATGTAATGCGCGGCCAGATTTTCATCCACCAACATCACGGCTGCCGCGAGCAAATCGAGACCGGAAAGCGCCGCAGGTGTCATTTCCCAACTCTAGGAGTTTGTCGGACTTAGCCCCGGCAAACTCCTAAAATGAAAAAACTTAAGAACGAGGCGAAAAGAACCTCATACAAGTGACGTTTGTTCCGATTAACATAGGGTTTCGACACGTAAAGCTCCTTCTTTATTAAGCAGCCTGTTGCCGAAGCGTCGATCAGCCGCAATCCGTTAACGCTATGTGTTCCGATGAATGGGGCCAAGTCCGACAGGCTGCCAGGCATTACACTAGATAGGAGACAGCAAGAACCGCGCCAGAATGCGGAGGTGCCGAAAATGCCGGCCCGGTACTCGCATGGCCATGTCGCGATACCTATTCCGGAACGATCCCGGCCACCGGTCTACCGGCTGTTTGCCAGTTCCTTCTGGAGATTGGCGACGTTGTCTTCGTGCAGCTTGACCTTCTTCTTGTACGGCTCAAGACGGTCGAGCACGCGCTGATAGTTGCGCTCGCTGCCCAGGCGGATGGATTCCTGCTCCGCCAGTTCCTTCCTGGCCTCGTCCAGAAGCTTCTGCTCGTTGGCAAGTTCCTGCTCCAGGATGCGGCGGCGGTCGGCATCGCGCTGCTTTTGAGTCTGCGCATCCACGCTGGGGAAATTGGCCGGGGCCGGCGCGCGTCTGGCTTCGGGCTTGGGAGAAGGAATGCTGGGAGCGGGCGCAATGTTCATCGGTTTGCAGCCCCTGGCTTCGGACTTGATGTTGGTAAAACGCTTGTTACCGTTCTGGTCGACGCACTCGTAGATTTCCGCGCGCAGTCCGGCGGCGGCAAACGCCAGCAGCAAGGCCAGAAAAAGTTTTCGCATCGTTTTGATTCGGCTCCTCTCCACAGCTAACCGTCACCCCCGACCGAGTTGGCCGCGCAATTCCCGTACAGAGTCTAAGTCTATGTCAGCAAATCAGAATTAGCAATGCACCCGAATGGTGCGCCAGGAATTTGTCAGGCTGTGGCCCGACAAACTCCTGATCGGCGATACACCTCCGGAGGTCGGGAGGGGGACGGGTTTATACGCCTTGCTTTGCCAAGCCCATCCCCACCCTGCGCCCTCCCCTTGAAGGGGAGGGAATGTCTCAATTCCAAAGCACTACGCTAGCGCGGGTTGCTTGCGTAAGGAATTTGCCGGACCAAAGTCCGGCAAATTCCTACAGGCTGTAGTACATCTGGAACTCGATCGGATGCGTGGTCATGCGGAAGGCGGTGACCTCTTCCATCTTGAGCGCGATGTAGGCGTCGATCATGTCGTTGGAGAACACGCCGCCGCGGGTCAGGAATTCGCGGTCCTTGTCGAGATTTTCCAGCGCCTCTTCGAGCGACGCGCACGGGTGTGGAACCTTCTTTGCTTCTTCCGGCGGCAGGTCGTAAAGGTTCTTGTCGATCGGATCGCCGGGATGAATCTTGTTCTGAATGCCGTCGATTCCCGCCATCATCATCGCGGTGAACGCGAGGTACGGGTTGGCGGTCGGATCCGGGAAACGCACTTCGATGCGCCGCGCTTTCGGATTGGCCACGTAGGGCACGCGCACCGCGGCCGAGCGGTTACGGGCCGAGTAGGCAAGATTGATCGGCGCCTCGAAGCCCGGTACCAGCCGCTTGTAGGAGTTGGTGCCCGGATTGGTGATGGCGTTGAGCGCCCTCGCGTGCTTGATGATGCCGCCGATGTAGTAAAGCGCGAGTTCGGACAAACCGGCGTAGCCGTTGCCGCTGAACAGGTTCTGGCCGCCTTTCCACAGCGACTGGTGCACGTGCATGCCGGAGCCGTTGTCGCCGACCACCGGTTTGGGCATGAAAGTCGCGGTCTTGCCGTAGGAATGCGCCACGTTATGCACGGTGTACTTGAGAATCTGCATCCAGTCGGCGCGCTTCACCAGGCTGTTGAACTTGGTGCCGATCTCGCATTGGCCGGGAGCCGCCACTTCGTGATGGTGTACTTCCACCTCGACGCCCTGCTCTTCCAGCGCCATGCACATGGCCGAGCGGATATCCTGCAGCGAATCGACCGGCGGCACCGGGAAATAGCCGCCCTTGATCGGCGGGCGATGGCCCATGTTGCCGCCTTCGAATTCCTCGCCCGAAGCCCAGGGCGATTCTTCCGACTTAATTTTCACGTAAGAGCCGGACATGTCGATGTTCCAGGTCACCGAGTCGAAAATGAAGAACTCGGGCTCGGGACCAAAGTAGGCGGTATCGCCGACGCCGGTCGACTTGAGATAAGCCTCACCACGCTTGGCGATGGAACGCGGATCGCGGTCATAGCCCCTGCCGTCCGCCGGTTCGACCACGTCGCAAGTCAGGATCAGCGTCGGCTCGTCGGTAAAAGGATCCATGCGCGCCGAATCCGGGTCCGGCATCAGCAGCATGTCGGAAGCCTGAATGCCCTTCCAGCCGGCGATCGAAGAGCCGTCGAAGGCATGACCGTCCGTAAACTTGTCGTCAGTAAACGCTTTGACGGGAACCGATACGTGCTGCTCCTTGCCGCGGGTATCGGTAAAACGAAAATCAACGAATTTGACTTCGTTGTCTTTAACCATTTTCATTACTTCGGCGGCGGACGCCATCTTTTTCTCCTAAACAGTGGGTAAGACGAAACTAGTAAAAAAATATGGGGCTTTCCCATCAGCACAAAATATGCCAACGGTTTTCATGAGGAAGGCATTGTGCCATAAGAGATTTAGGCAAAGCAGGAAAATTAATCGGCACAATTATAGTGCATCAGAAAAATCATGCGCACCATTCTGGTGCGCAGGGGCGGGCATGGTGCTCATGTAAAATAAAGGCTTAAATTTTCTCTACATTACATATGTGCCAGTAGTCCTGGTATCTCTCAATTTTATCGTCCAAAGGAACAAACGTGGCTATCGATGACATCCTGAAAACCGCACGCGCACGGGGGCGGCAAATGGGCCTTCCTTACGAAGGCGCCCTGCTGCCGAGCGAAGCTTACCAGATCTGGAAAGAGGCGCCCCATGCCCATCTCGTCGATGTGCGCACGCGCGCCGAATGGGACTGGGTCGGCCGCATTCCCGGTGCCGTGGAAATCGAGTTCCTCACCTACCCCGGCAACAAACTGAATCCGTCTTTTCTCCCCGAGCTTGAACAGAAAGTCGACAAGGAAGCGCCGGTGATGTTCATCTGCCGCAGCGGGGGCCGTTCACATAATGCCGCGATGCTGGCAACACAGTCCGGTTACACGAATTGCTACAACGTGCTCGAAGGCTTCGAGGGCGACAAGGACGCCGAGAGTCATCGCAACACCAGGGGCGGCTGGCGTGCGGCCGGCCTGCCGTGGGTGCAAAGCTGAAACCGAATTATTGTGACCAGTTCACCAGGCCTGTGTAGCCGGTCGCGAGCACCACCACGCCAAATACGATGCGATACCAGGCAAAGATACTGAAATCATGGGTCGCAATGTAGCGCAGCAGCCAGCGCACGCACAGAAACGCCGACATGAACGCCGCGGCACCGCCCGCCGAGAATACGCCGAGATCGCCCGAATCGAGCAGCGCTCGATGCTTATAGAGGTCGTAGGCGCCGGCGGCCACCAGCGTCGGCACGGCGAGAAAGAACGAGAATTCGGTGGCCGCCCGCCGTGAAAGACCAAACAGCATGCCGCCGATGATGGTGGCGCCCGAGCGCGAGGTGCCCGGGATCAGCGCGAAAGCCTGGGCGATGCCAACCTTGAGCGCATCCTTCCATGTCATGTCGTCCACGCTTTCCACCGTTACCCGACGCGGGCGACGCTCGACCCACAGGATGATCAGGCCGCCGACGATGAAGGCGAGCGCAACGGGAACCGCCTGAAACAAATGACGCTTGATCGCGCTGCCGAAAGCGAGACCGAGCAGCGCCGCCGGCAGGAACGCGACCGCGATGTTGATTGCAAAGCGCCGCGCCGCAGGATCGCTGGCGAGCCCCGCGAGCACGCGTGTGAAGCGCTCCCGGTACTCCCACACCACCGCCAGCATGGCGCCGGTCTGGATCACGATCTCGAACACTTTGCCTTTGGCGTCATTGAAACCGAGCAGCTGGCCGACGATGATCAGGTGACCGGTGCTCGAAATCGGCAGGAATTCGGTGAGGCCTTCGACGACGCCGAGAATCAGCGCCTTCCCGAACATGACCCAGTCCACTTGCGCTCCTCCGTGGAAAATCCGGCAATTATACGGGAAGCGCTTCCGGTGGAACTTCTGCACAAGGCGCCCACGTGATGCGACGATGCAAAAGCCGGCCGGGATGTCGGCAAAGGATTGCCGACCTACGTGCAAAACAGGAGCCGCGCGCGAAGTAGGGCGAGAATCCTTTCCCGCCGCGGAGGCGCTATGACGGTAACTGAGTGAATGGTGATTGAGTGCTTGGCCCCACCCTCGTGCCGCAGGTGGCAGCTCACCCAATCACCCAATCACTCAATCACTGAATCACTCGACCACTGAATCACTCGTAGCGCAACGCCTCGATGGGCAACAGCCGTGAAGCCTTGCGCGCCGGATAAAAACCGAAGAACACGCCGATGGCGGCGGCAAAGCCGACGGCAAGCGCAACCGCCTCAGCGTTAATTTGGATGCGCCAGCCGGCAAAGTGCCCGATGGCATAGGAGCCGCCCACACCGAGCACGATGCCGCACAGACCGCCGATCAGCGCCAGCGTGACCGCCTCCACCAGGAACTGCGAAAGGATGTCGCGCCCGCGCGCGCCCACCGCCATCCTGAGCCCGATTTCGCGCGTGCGCTCGGTCACCGAAACCAGCATGATGTTCATGATGCCGATCCCGCCCACCAGCAGCGACACCGAAGCGACCGCCGCCAGCAGCAAGGTCATGATGCGACTGGATTCCTCCCGCGCCCCCAGCACCTCCGAAAGATTGCGCAGCGTGAAGTCGTCTTCCTGGCCGGGCTGCAGACGGTGGCGCTGCCGCAGCAGCCTTCTGATTTCGCCTTCGGCCTCCGCCATGTCGGCGCCCTCGCGGATCTTGATCGAGATCGACTGCACTGAGCGCTGCTTGGCGGCGGTTCCGCCGAGCACGCGGTTGCGCGCGGTGGAAATCGGCATCAGGACCACGTCGTCCTGGTCCTGGCCCATCAGACTCTGGCCTTTGCGCTCGAGCGTGCCGATCACCTGCATCGGAACCTTGCGCACACGGACCGTCTGGCCGACCGGATCGGCATCGCCGAACAGATTGCGCGCAACCGTCTCGCCCAGCAGCACGACTTTGCCCGATCCGGTGAGGTCGGCCGGATCGAAGCCCTTGCCGGAAGCAATCACCCAATTGCGCACTTCGAAATACTCGGGCGTCACGCCGTAGAACACTGTCGACCAGTTGCTGTTCCCCGCCACCACCTGGCCGGTGCCGCGCAGCGTGGGCGCGGCCGCCTGGACATCGTTTACTTCGCGCTGCAACGCGGCAGCGTCGTCCTCCGTCAGCGAGGAACGCGACCCGGCGCCCATGCGCACCCCGCCCGAAGTCACCGATCCCGGCAGCAGGATGATGAGATTGGAACCGAGGCTCTTGATCTGCTCTTCCACCTGCGCCTGCGCGCCGGCGCCGACCGCAATCATGGTAATCACCGCCGCCACCCCGATAATGATGCCGAGCATGGTCAGAACGCTGCGCAGCTTGTTCACGCGCAGCGCCCGCAACGCAATGCGCAGACTGGCAATCCAGCTCATGCCGCCGCCGGCTGATGCGCGCGCAGCAACGCCTGGGCATCGGCCGGCTGCGCGACCCGCTGATCATCGACCACGTGTCCGTCGCGAAAGCTTACGATGCGGGAAGCAAACGCCGCGATGTCGCGTTCATGGGTCACCAGCACCACCGTCATGCCGCGGCGGTTCAATTGTTGCAGCAGTCCCATGACTTCAAAGCTGGTGCGCGAGTCGAGCGCGCCCGTGGGCTCGTCGGCCAGGATCAGCACCGGGTCGTTGACCAGCGCGCGCGCAATGGCCACGCGCTGCTGCTGGCCGCCCGAGAGCTGGGCCGGATGATGGCCCGCGCGTTCGGCCAGCCCCACCTCGGCCAGCTTGGCCAGCGCCCGGCTGCGCCGCTCCTGCGCCGAAACCTGACTGTAGAGCAGCGGCAGTTCGACGTTTTCCAGCGCAGAGGTGCGCGGCAGCAGATTGAAGTTCTGGAACACGAAACCGATCCTGCGGTTGCGGATCGCCGCCAGCGCATCGCCCGTGAGCTCGGAAACTTTCTCGCCCGCAAGATAATAATCGCCGCCGCTCGGCGAGTCGAGACAGCCCAGCAGGTTCATGAAGGTCGACTTGCCCGAGCCGGACGGCCCCATGACCGCAACGAATTCTCCGGCCTTGATCTCAACCGACACTTCCTGCAGCGCGGTCACGGTGTAGCTTTCCATGCGGTAGACCTTGGTGAGACCGCGGGTGACGATCAGGGGCTCTGCCATAGAAGCGGGCGAATGGTAAATGGTGAATGGTAAATCGTATCAGCGCATGGGATGTCGGGCGGTCTTCATCGTTCACTATTCACGATTCACGGCTTTCAGAAGCCGAAGCGCGGGCCGCTCGCCGGTCGTGTACGCGTCTTGCCGGAGTCGGCAGTGCCGATGATGACCTGCGTGCCCTCGGCAATCTCGCCGGAAATGACCTCGCTGTAGGTCCCGTCCGTCAGCCCTGTGCGCACGCTGAGCGGCTTGGGTTTTCCGGCCTCGTCGAGCACCCACACGCGACCGCCCGTCGCAGCACCTGAGGCGCGCGAAATCAGTCTTTCGCGGGCCTGCGCCGCCTGCTGCCCTCCGCCCTTGCCTGCGGTGTCCGCGGCCGAAGCGCCGGCCGGCTGACGCACATCGGCGGCACCGGCAGGCCGGAAGCGCAAAGCGGCATTGGGAAGCTTCAGCACGTTGTCGCGGGTATCCACCACGATGCGCACGTTGGCCGTCATGCCCGGAAACAGGCTCAGGTCGGGATTGGAAGTCGCGATGACGGCAATATAGGTCACGACGTTCTGCACCACCTGCGCGGCCTTGCGCACCTGGGACACCGTGCCGCGGAAGGTCCGGCCGGGAAAAGAATCCACGGTAAAGGTGGCAGCCTGCCCCACGCGGATGCGCCCGACTTCCGCCTCGTCGATCGAGGTTTCGACCTGCATCTCGCGCAGGTCGCGGGCGATCACAAACAATTCGGGTGACTGCAGACTTGCCGCCACGGTCTGGCCGGGCTCGACCGATTTCTTGACCACGATGCCGTCCACCGGGGCGCGAATTTCAGTGCGCTCAAGATCCACTTTCGCCTGGGCCAGTTGCGATTCGCGCTGTTTGACCACCGCTTCGGCGTTGCGCACCTGCGATTCGCCGACCGCGAGCTGCGCCTGCGCGATTTTCAACTGCTCCTGCGCCCCCTCGAAAACCGCCCGCGCCTTGTCGAGCGCCGCCGCCGAAACGAAATTCTTTTCGAACAGCGTCTTGTTGCGCTGGAAATCGCGTTCGGCATCGGCCAGATTGACCTTGGCGCGCGACACCTCGGCCCGCAGCGCCCCCACGTTGGCGAGCTGGGTCAGTACCGTGGCGCGCGCCGCTTCCATGTCCGCCATGGCCTGGTTGACGCGCAGCACGAACGAATTCGGGTCGATACGCGCGATGAGCTGGCCCTTCTTCACGATGCTGTTGTAGTCCACGTAGAGGGCCGAGATCACACCCGACACCTGGGT
>JAIESJ010000022.1 GCA_019746155.1 Burkholderiales bacterium | reverse complement strand
CGGCTTTTGTGGCGGGCGGCCTTGTTTTTGTGGATGATTTTCTTATCGGCGATCGAATCGATGGTGCTGACAGCGCTCTGAAACACGGCTTTGGCCGCGTTCTTGTCGCCGGCTTCGACCGCCTTCCTCACGCCCTTCACCGCGCTGCGGAATTTGGACCGCAGACTGGCATTGTGCTGCCTTTGTTTTTCGCCCTGGCGCGCGCGCTTTCTGGCTGATGCGATGTTGGCCATGTAAACTCCGGATTTTGAATCGGAAAAGGAACCGTATGATACGCGCTTCCACGCCGCCAGGCAAGGTGCCGCGGCTGCTCTTTTCTTTCAGGCGTCGCATAAAAAAATGAATCTGCTCAAGGCCATGGCGACGGTGAGCGGCATGACGCTCATTTCGCGCATTCTGGGTTTCATCCGTGATGCGGTGATTGCGCGCGCGTTCGGCGCGGGGCTGGCCACCGACGCCTTCTTCGTCGCATTCAAAATCCCCAATCTGCTGCGGCGCCTTTTCGCCGAGGGCGCGTTCTCGCAGGCCTTCGTGCCGGTCCTGGCCGAATACAAGCACCGGCGCGGCGCGCAGGAGACGCGCCTGCTGGTCGATCACATTTCGGCGCTGCTTGGGCTGGCCCTGTTCGTCGTTACGCTGATCGGCGTCATTGCTGCTCCGGCCATCATCTACGTGAGCGCGCCCGGCTTTGCCGCGACACCCGAGAAATTCAATCTCACGATCAGCCTGCTGCGCGTGACTTTCCCGTACATCCTGTTCATCTCGCTCACCTCGTTCGCGGGCGGCATCCTCAACACCTACAGCCGCTTTTCGGTGCCGGCATTCACGCCGGCGCTGCTCAACCTGTCGTTCATTGCCTTCGCGCTGTGGGCGGCGCCTTATTTCGATCCGCCGGTGATGGCGCTGGCGTGGGCGGTGTTTTGCGGCGGCGTGCTGCAACTGCTGTTCCAGGTGCCGTTCCTGCTGCGGATTAAACTGCTGCCGCGCTTCAGGCTCGATCTCAGGGACGCAGGCGTATGGCGCGTCATGCGCCAGATGGGGCCGGCGGTGTTTGGCGTGTCGATCGGGCAGGTGAGCCTGCTGATCAACACCATTTTCGCCTCCTTCCTCGCCACCGGCAGCGTGTCGTGGCTCTACTACGCCGACCGCCTGATGGAATTCCCGTCCGGCATGCTGGGCGTCGCGCTGGGCACGATTCTGCTGCCGAGCCTTTCCAAACATTATGCTGACCGCTCGAGCGGCGAGTATTCGAAACTGCTCGACTGGGGCCTGCGCCTCACGCTGGTGCTGGCGTTGCCCGCTGCGCTGGCGCTGGCGCTGCTCGCGGTACCGCTGATCACGACGCTGTTTCACTACGGTGCGTTTACCGTGACCGACGTATTCAATACGCGCAGCGCGGTGATGGCCTACAGCATCGGCCTCGTCGGGCTGATCATGGTCAAGGTGCTGGCGCCGGGATTCTACGCGCAGCAGAACATCAGGACGCCGGTCAGGATCGCGGTCGTCACCCTGTTCGCCACGCAGGCGATGAACTTCATTTTCATCTGGCCGTTCAAGCACGCCGGACTCGCACTCGCCATCGGGCTGGGCGCCTGCCTCAATGCCGCGCTGCTCTATTATCAGCTGCGCCGGCATGCCATCTATACGCCTCAGCCGGGGTGGGCGGTCTTTCTTTTCAGGGTCGCGGTCGCGGTTTATGCGATGGCGGCGGTGCTGTGGATGGCGACCGATGCCACGGCCGTCTGGCTCGCCGCCAGCGCGGCGGCGCGCGTTGCGCGCCTCGCCGGGCTCGTCGTGCTCGGTGCGGCGACTTACTTCGCCGTGCTGTGGCTCATGGGCTTCAGGTTGCGTGATTTCATCAAGCGCGTATAGATGGTAGAGTTTTGTCGGCTGACTAAACGCATCATTTGACCATGCCTGAAGCATGGTCTTTCCTGTGGCGGCCTTGTCGTCGCGATAAAAAAACGCGTTCCCGCAATCTGTAAAGGAGCAGGCATGCTCAAACGTTTCCTCATGTTGTTGTGCGGCGTGCTCATGGGCACCAGCGCCGTTGCCCAGACTTCGCTGAGAGTATCCGCGATTCCCGATGAAGCGCCCACCGAGCTGCAGCGCAAGTTCGCGCCGCTCGGGGCCTATCTCGAAAAAGAAACCGGCATGAAGGTCGAGTTCATCCCCGTCACCGACTATGCCGCAGTGGTCGAAAGCCTCGCGTCGAACAAGCTCGATCTCGCCTGGCTGGGCGGCTTTACGTTTGTGCAGGCGCGTCTGCGCACCGGCAATGCGATTCCCCTCGTGCAGCGCGTCGAAGACGAGAAATTCACGAGCAAATTCATTGCCAACGCCGCAAGCGGCATCAGCGGCCTGGCCGACCTCAAGGGGAGAAATTTCACTTTCGGCTCGGTGTCTTCGACTTCCGGGCATCTGATGCCGCGCTTTTTCCTGCTGGAGAACAGGATCGATCCCGAGAAGGATTTCAGGCGCGTCGCGTTTTCCGGCGCCCATGACGCCACCGCTTTGCAGGTCGAGTCGGGCAAGGTCGAGGCCGGCGTGCTCAACGCCTCGGTATGGGACAAGCTCGTCGCCGAGAAAAAAGTCGATACCGGCAAAGTCAAGGTGATCTGGACCACGCCGCCGTACTACGATTACAACTGGACGGTGCGCGGCACCCTCGATCCGGCGCTGGTCAGGAAGCTCGCCGCCGCGTTCCTCAAGCTTGACCCGAAAGTGCCCGGGCACAAGACCATACTCGATTTGCAGCGCGCTACCCGCTTCATCGCCACCAGGCCGGAAAATTACAAGGGCATAGAGGCGGCGGCGCGCTCGGCCGGCCTGATCAAATAGACCGAATCGGCGGTTGCGCCGGTTTGGGTCTTCTTATCTTGATATGCGCTTTTAGGATCGGAATCCAGTGAGCATCAAACTCGACCAGGTCAGCTTGGTGCATCCCAACGGCCATCGCGCCGTCGGCAACGTCAGCTTTGAAATCGACAGCGGCGAGCGTGTCGCGATCATCGGTCCCTCGGGCGCGGGCAAGACCACGCTGTTGCGCCTGCTGGCGACGGCGTTGCGTCCGTCCGCGGGCGAGATTCGCATTCTGGGGGACGATCCGTGGCGTGTCGGCCGTGGCGTATTGCGCGAATTGCGTTGCCGCGTCGGCATGGTGCACCAGGCGCCGCCGATTCCGCCGCGGCAGCGCGTGGTCACCGCGGTGCTCGCCGGCCGGCTCGGGCGGTGGCCGCTGTGGAAGGGGCTCGCGTCCCTGGTTTATCCGGTGGACATCGAGGGCGCCAGACAGATGCTGGCGCGCATGGAAATCGCCGACAAGCTGTTCGAGCGCTGCGATCGGCTGTCGGGCGGGCAGTTGCAGCGCGTGGGCGTGGCGCGCATCCTGTATCAGCAGCCCGATCTGCTGCTGACCGACGAACCGGTATCGGCGGTCGACCCCGCGCTGTCCGACCGCGTCATCGGCGAGCTCAACAGCGAAGCGATTGAGCGCGGCGTGACGCTGGTGGCGAGCCTGCACGCGGTCGATCTTGCGCTGCACTGGTTTCCGCGCATCATCGGCATCCGTGGCGGTGAAATCGCTTTCGATCTGCCGCCGGCGCGCGTGACCGACGCGATGCTGAAGGATCTTTACGCATCCGAAGCGGCGGTGCCCACCCAGACCAACGCGCCGCTCGCCATGCAGCCTACCGGCATACGGCGCAAGCCGATGTGCTCGTGACTGCAGTGAAGGGTGAACAAGGGAAGGGTGAGGGGTGACTGCCGCCAAAGCTGATGCCGCGCGGTTGCGTGATCCCGCCGCAGTGCCGCGGCTCATTCTGACTGTCGGCATCATCGTGGTGCTGTGGCCGGGGTTCAGGCTCACCGAATTCGATCTCGGCGTGCTGTTCGATCCGCGTAACCGCGAGATCATGGGCAGGTTCGTCGGCACGTTCTTCCCGCTTGCGACTTCCGCCGAGTTTCTGCGCTTGATCCTGAAGGCCACGCTGGAGACGCTGGCGATCGCGACCGCCGGCATGGCGCTGGCGCTGCTGATCGCGTCCCCGTTGGCGCTGATCGTCACGCGCAGCCTGTCGATTTCGCGCATCGGCCCCGGCTACGGATTTGCCGCAGGGCGGCTGCTGCGGCTGCCGGCGCGTTTTATTCTGATGTTTTTGCGCAGCATTCCCGAGATCGTGTGGGCGCTGCTGTTCGTGCGCGCGGTCGGCCTGGGCCCGGCCGCCGGCGTACTTGCGATCGGCGTGACCTACGGCGGCATGCTGGGCAAGGTTTACTCGGAAATCCTGGAAGCGGGCGACACCCGCCCGACCACGGCGCTGCTGGAAGCGGGCGGCTCACGGCTCACGGCGTTCTTCTACGGCATGTGGCCGGTGGCGTTGCCGGAGCTGGTCTCGTATACGGTCTACCGTTGGGAATGCGCGGTGCGCGCCTCGGTCATCATGGGCTTCGTCGGCGCCGGCGGTCTGGGGCAGCAGATGGAGCTGTCGATGCGCATGCTGAGCGGCGGCGAAGTCAGCACGATTCTGCTTACTTTCCTTTTGCTGGTGGTGCTCGCCGACGCCGTCAGCGCATTCCTCAGGAAGGTGACGGCATGAGACTGGTTCACTGGCTGGTGCTTGCCGCCCTGCTTGCCGTGACGTGGGCGAGTTTCGCGTTCCTGTCGCTCGATTTGGGGTCGCTGCTCACGGGCGAGGCACGCGCGCAGATGTGGAAATACGTCGTGTCGTTTTTCCCGCCCGATATGTCGGCCGAGTACCTGGTGCGCATCGGTCACGGCACGCTCGAGACCATCGCGATCTCGGCGATTGGCACGGCCGTGGCGGCGGTGCTAGGGCTCGCGCTGGCGCTGCCCGCATCGGGGCGTTTCGGCGCGGTTCCGCGCGCCGTCGCGCGCCTCATACTCAATTTTTTGCGTTCGATCCCCGATCTGGTATGGGCGGCGCTGATGGTGATGGCGGCAGGGCTGGGGCCGTTCGCCGGCACGCTGGCCCTGGCGTGGCATACCGCGGGCGTGATCGGGCGCCTGTTTGCCGAAACGCTGGAAAATGCGCCGACCGAGCCGGCGCAGGCATTGCGGTTATCCGGCAGCCGCCAGTCGCTGGCATTCCTCTACGGCACCCTGCCCAACGTCGTGCCGCAGCTCGTCGCCTACTCGCTCTATCGCTGGGAGATCAATATCCGCATGGCGGCCATTCTCGGCGTGGTCGGCGCCGGCGGGCTCGGGCAGATGCTTTATTTCTCGCTGAGCCTGTTCCAGCAAAAACAGGCGCTGACGGTCATCATCGCGATGCTGCTGCTGGTGGTGATCGTCGATGGCGCCAGCGCCTGGTTGCGCCGGCGCCTCGCCGACTGACTAAAGTTCGTAATCCGCGCCACCGCCGCGCATGGTTTTTTCGACCACGGTGCGCGTCAGGTGCGGCGCGAACATCTCGATGAAATCATAGACGTAGCCGCGCAGATAGGCATTACGGCGGATGCCGATGCGTGTGGTGCTCGGCTCGAACAGATGGCTGGCGTCGATCAGCCGTAGCCCATGGTCGCGTGCCGGATCGAACGCCATCTTGGCGAGTATGCCTATGCCCAGCCCCATTTCGACATAAGCCTTGATCACGTCGCCATCGATCGCCGTCAGCGAGACGTTGGGCTTGATGCCGCGCGCATCGAAGGCGCGCTTGATCGGCGAATCGCTGCTGAAAGCGAAGTCGTAAGTGATGATCGGATAGCGGGCGATGCTCTCGATCGTCAGTTTCTGCTGTTTGAGCAGCGGATGACCGAGCGGCGTGATCACGCAGCGATTCCATTGGTAGCACGGCAGCGTCACCAAGTCCTGATAGAGCTCATGAACCTCAGTGGTGATCGCGATGTCCGCGGCCCCCGTATTCATCAGCTCGAGGATTTGCTGCGGGCTGCCCTCGCGCAGAGAGAGTCTTACTTCGGGATAGCGCCGGATAAAGCGGCTGATTACCGGCGGCAAGGCATAGCGCGCCTGGGTGTGCGTGGTGGCTATCGTCAGAGAACCACTGCCTTCCTCGCTGAAATCCTTGCCAACTTTCTTTAAATTGTCAGCATCGTGCAGGATACGCTCGGCGATGCCGAGAATAATGCGACCCGGTTCGGTGACTTCCACTACGCGCTTGCCGTGACGTACCAGGATTTTGACTCCCAGTTCTTCCTCCAGCAGGCGGATTTGCTTGCTCACGCCAGGTTGCGAAGTGTGCAGCGCTTCGGCGGCTTCTGACACATTCAGGCCGCGTCGCACCACTTCGCATAAATAGCGCAATTGCTGTAGTTTCATATAGTTGCAAACAAAGAATTATTTGTTATTACAGTCTAACATAATATTCTTTTGAGATATAAACTGACGCTGCTACCATGCGATACAAGCAATATTTCCGGAGCGGCCAAGGTGTATATCTATGACGAAATCGACCAGCGGCTGGTAGAGGAACGGGTGGCCCAGTATCGGGACCAGACCCGTCGTTTCCTGGCAGGGAAATTGTCCGAAGACGAATTCCGCCCCCTGAGGCTGCAGAATGGTCTTTATATCCAGCGCTTTGCGCCCATGCTGCGGGTGGCTATCCCCTATGGGCTGCTGTCCTCCCGCCAGTTGCGAGCGCTCGCTTACATTGCCCGCACCTGGGACCGGGGCTACGGCCACTTCAGCACGCGCCAGAACATTCAGTTCAACTGGCCGAAGCTGGAGGACGTGCCCGATATCCTGGCCAAGCTTGCCACGGTGCAGATGCACGCGATCCAGACCAGCGGCAACTGCGTGCGCAATATTACGACCGATCATTTTGCCGGCATCGCGCCGGACGAGATCGTCGATCCGCTGGTGTGGTGCGAGGTGGTGCGCCAATGGTCGGCCTTCCATCCCGAATTTGCCTATCTGCCGCGCAAGTTCAAGATCGCCATCGCCGGCGGCGAGCAGGATCGCGCCGCGGTTCAGGTGCATGACATCGGCCTGCAGGCGCGCCGTGGCCCGGACGGGAATGTGGGATTTCGCGTGCTGGTCGGCGGCGGTCTCGGACGCACGCCCATCATCGGTGTCGTGGTGCGGGAGTTTTTGCCGTGGCAACATCTGCTGACCTACCTCGATGCCATCCTGCGCGTCTACAACCGGTATGGCCGCCGCGATAACAAGTACAAGGCGCGCATCAAGATCCTGGTGAAGGAACTCGCTCCCGAAGTGTTCCGGCGGAAAGTGGAGCAGGAGTGGGCACACCTCAAGAATGGTCCGGCCACGCTGATCATCGAGGAAATCGGGCGCATCGAGCGCCGCTTTACCCGTCCGGGCTACCAGAAGCTGGAGCCGATCGCACCGGAGTACACCCTGGAACTGGGGCGCGACAAAGGGTTCGCCAACTGGGCGCGGCGCAACGTGCATCCCCACAAAATGCCGGGCTACGCGGCCGTCACGCTGTCGCTCAAGAAGACCGGCGTGCCGCCCGGTGACGCCACGGCCGACCAAATGGATGCGGTGGCGGACCTCGCCGAGCGCTACAGCTTCGGCGAGTTGCGGGTATCCCACGAGCAGAATCTGATTCTTGCCGACGTGCGGCAATCCGACCTGCACGCGCTGTGGCAGGAAGCGCGGACGTTGGGGCTCGCGACGCCCAATATCGGGCTGTTGACCAACATCATCTCCTGCCCCGGCGGCGATTTCTGCTCGCTCGCCAACGCCAAATCCATTCCGGTGGCGGAGGCGATCCAGCGCCGCTTCGACGATCTCGATTACCTGCATGATATTGGTGAACTCGATCTCAACATTTCCGGCTGCATGAACTCGTGCGGCCACCATCACGTCGGCCACATCGGGATACTCGGCGTGGACAAACAGGGCGCGGAGTACTACCAGATCTCCATCGGCGGCGCCCAGGGCAACGATGCCTCGCTGGGCAAGGTGCTGGGGCCGGCGGTGTCCCAGGCCGAGGTGCCGGACGTGATCGAGAAGCTGATCGAGACCTATCTGGCGCGGCGCGACAGCGACGAGGAACGCTTCATTGATGTGGTGCGGCGCATCGGTATCGAACCTTTCAAGGAGCATGTGTATGGCCTCAATCATAAAGCAACGGAAAGTCGTAGCCGACAACTGGCAGCTGCTTAAGCCGCAGGCCGGTGGCGGCGCGCCGCCGATTCCCGAATCCGGCGACATCATCGTGCCGCTGGCGGTGTGGCTGGATCAGCGCAATGCGCTGCTGTCGCGGCCCGGACGGCTGGGCGTGTGGCTGGGCGGCGACGACGAACCGGCACTGATCGCCGAAGACCTGAAGAACTTCGGCGTCGTCGCGGTCCATTTCCCGCAGTTCACCGACGGCCGCGGTTATTCGCTCGGCCGGCTGTTGCGCGAACGCTACGGCTGGCGCGGTGAATTGCGCGCCATCGGCGACGTGCTGCGTGACCAGTTGCTCTATCTCTCCCGCTGCGGCTTCGATGCATTTGCCTTGCGCGAAGACCAGGACCTGCAGGCGGCGCTCTGCGCGTTCAGCGATTTCAGCGAGGCTTACCAGGCAACGGCCGATCAGCCGTTGCCGTTGTTCCGGCGCCGCTTCCTGGCTTCACCGGACGGAATGGAATGGTCCTAGGAATTTACCGGGTTAAGGAGTTTGTCGAATGAAATTCGGACAAACTCCTCGGGGAACGCGAAGCATCCCCGGCAAGGTGTATCTGGTGGGCGCGGGCCCCGGCGCGCCGGACCTCATCACGCTGCGCGCCGCGGACATTCTCCGGCGCGCTGACGTCGTGTTTCACGATGCCCTGGTGCATCCCGCCACGTTACTGCTTGCGCAGCATGCAGAAAAAATCGCAGTGGGGAAACGCTGCGGCACGCCCGCTGCTCATGTGGCACGACCGGCAACTGACGCGCAAAAATACAGTGCCGAAGATAGAGCAAGCGAATCAGGCTCGACCGCGGGCTCCTCGCGCGCCTCCAAGGTCGCATCCCAGCAAAGCTGGGGCCCTGCTCCGCTTTCCGGCGCGCATTCCGCGGCGCAACGCTTCATCAACAAGCGCCTGGTGGACGCCGCACGCAAGTTCAACACCGTGGTGCGCCTCAAAGGCGGCGACCCGATGCTGTTCGGCCGCGCGCAGGAAGAAATCGCCGCGCTTCGTGCCGCCGGGATCGAACATGAAGTCGTGCCGGGCGTGACCGCCGCACTTGCGGCCAGTGCCGGGCTGGGCGTTTCCCTCACCCGGCGTGGTATTGCGCGCAGCGTGACATTTGTGACGGCGCGTGTCGGCGCAGGCGAAGCCGCGAACAACTGGGCAGCGAGCGTGGCCCGGGCCGACACCGCGGTGATCTACATGGGAGCGGGTCAGGCGGCAGAGATCGCTGCGACCCTGCTGGCGGCCGGCGTGCCGGCTGCCACGCCGGTCGTTGTCGTGGAAAACGCGTCCTTGCCTGAGGAGCGCCGTTTTGCGCTCGCTTTGTCCGGACTGCCGCATGTTGCCGAGCTTGCACTCAGCGGCCCGGCTTTGATCATGCTCGGTGAAGTCTTTGCCGCAGCACAGGAAACTGCTTCTGTTGCAGCCGCGTCCACGGTGCTGGCTGCCGCATCCTGAGTCTGGAATCCTCCCGTCGCTGACCGCGTTCGCCCAGGAGTTTGTCGGACTTGGGTTCGACAAACGCCTAAAATGAAAAGCGCTAAAGAACGGGGTGAAAAGAACGCCATGCAAGTGACGTTTGTTAATGGGGCCAAGTCCGACAGGCTCCTAGACCGGACGTCGTAAAACACGCTACAATTCAAGCTTTTAACTTGGGTTCGTATGCGTATCACACGCAGCATCCCGCTCGCTGCGGACACGCCCATCGCGCTGACTATCGGCAATTTCGACGGTGTACATCTCGGCCACCAGGCCATGCTGGCGAGGCTACGGGAGGCCGCCGCGCGCCATGGTATTCCGGCGTGCGTGATGACGTTCGAGCCGCATCCGCGCGAATTCTTTGCGCCCGACCAGGCGCCGACCCGGCTTACTTCGTTGCGCGAGAAGCTCGAACTGATCGCGGCGCAGGGCGTCGAGCGCATGGTGGTGTGCCGTTTCAACTACGAATTCGCGCAAATCGCCGCCCAGGATTTCATCGAACGTACCCTGGTGAAGGCGCTGGGCGTGCGCTGGCTGCTGGTGGGCGATGATTTCCGCTTCGGCGCACGGCGCGCCGGCGATTTCGTGATGCTGAAGCAGGCGGCATCCCGTTTCGGCTACGAAGTCGAAGCCATGGCCAGCGTCACGCTCGACGGCGAACGCGTCTCGAGCACGGCGGTGCGCAACGCGCTGGCGGCGGGCGATCTCGCTTACGCCGGCCGGCTGCTCGGCCGGCCCTACAGCATCAGCGGGCGCGTGGTGCGCGGCGACGGGCTGGGACGCAAACTCGGATTTCCCACGGCGAACATGCAGATGAAGCACAACCGGCCGCCGCTGACCGGAATTTTTGTGGTCGAACTGTCCGGCGTCGCTGAACGGCCATTGCGCGGAGTGGCGAGTCTGGGGATACGCCCGACGGTGAAGCCGGGGGGGCAGCCGGTGCTGGAAGTGCATGTGTTCGATTTTGACGGCGACTTGTACGGCAAGCATGTCCGCGTCGATTTTCTGCACAAGCTGCGCGACGAGGAAAAGTACGCCGATCTCGCCACGCTCACGCGCCGGATCGCGCTCGATGTTGAAAATGCAAAGGCTTTTTTCAGCCGTCAAGATTCTTCTCAATACCCCCTTGAGGGGTGCGCCAAGGAAAAACTCAATGGAACCGCCCATCCCTCATCCCTGCCCCTTGCCCCGGAAGGGGAAGGGAAACAATTGCCTCCTCTCTCCCTTTGGGAGAGAGGCCGGGGGTGAGGGTTTGAACGCCGATGAACGCGGATGAGAACCTGTGATCTCCGTGGCTATTTGCTTTTGATGTTAGCGGCGTCTATCTGCGTTCATCCGCGGTTTCGAAGGCTTATTGCTCATGACTGATTACAAAAAAACGCTTAACCTCCCCGACACGCCGTTTCCGATGCGCGGCGATCTCGCCAGGCGCGAGCCGCAAATGCTGAAGAACTGGCAGGAGCGCAGGTTCTACGAGCGTATCCGCGAGGCCAGCCGCGGGCGCCCGAAATTCATCCTGCACGACGGCCCGCCCTACGCCAACGGCGATATCCATATCGGCCACGCCGTCAACAAGATCCTCAAGGACATGATCGTCAAGAGCAAGACCCTGTCCGGGTTCGACGCGCCGTACGTGCCGGGCTGGGACTGCCATGGCCTGCCGATCGAGCACCAGATCGAGAAACTGCACGGCAAGAACATTCCCGCCGACAAGGTGCGGGAGCTGTGCCGCGCGTTCGCCGCGGAACAGGTCGAGCGCCAGAAAAAGGATTTCATCCGCCTGGGCGTATTCGGCGACTGGGAACGGCCGTATCTGACCATGGATTTCAGGACCGAGGCCGACATCATCCGTGCCCTGGGGAAAATCCACGAACGCGGCTACCTCTACCAGGGCAGCAAGCCCGTGCACTGGTGCGTCGATTGCGGCTCGGCGCTGGCCGAAGCGGAAGTCGAATATGAAGACCGCATTTCACCTGCGATCGACGTCGTGTTTCCGGTCGAAGATACGGCGCAACTTGAAAAAGCCGCCGGCATCGGACAATTCAACGGCCCGGCTTGCGCGGTGATCTGGACCACGACGCCGTGGACGCTGCCGGCAAACGAGGCGGTCAGCGTTCATCCGGAATTTGACTATGCGCTGGTGATTACCGCCCGGGGCGTGCTGATTTTGGCGGAGGAACTTGCCGAGGCCTGCCTCAGGCGCTATGGATTGGAGTCGCAGGGCGTCATTGCAAAGGTCAAGGGCGCGGCGCTCGAACATCTGAAACTGCGCCATCCGTTCTACGACAAGCAGGTACCGGTCATCCTGGGCGAGCACGTCACGCTCGATGCCGGCACCGGGCTGGTGCATACCGCGCCGGCGCATGGTCTCGAGGACTATGTGATCGGTGCCCAATACAAGCTGCCGGTGGAGAACCCGGTCGGCGACGACGGCAGGTTCTACGCCAGAACGCCGCTTTTCGGCGGGCTCACGGTATGGAAGGCAAACGACGCCGTGATCGAAACGCTGAGAGGCAACGACCGGTTGCTGCATCTCGGGAAACTTCAGCACAGCTATCCGCACTGCTGGCGCCACAAGACGCCGGTCATTTTCCGCGCCACCAGCCAGTGGTTCATCGGCATGG
>JAIESJ010000142.1 GCA_019746155.1 Burkholderiales bacterium | reverse complement strand
CTGGCGGCGCAATGTGTCGATATCGGCGTCGCTTTTGTTCATTCAGTAACCCCCGCAGTATTTCTTCCGTATGTTGCCCCAGCATGGGCGGCGGGGATGCGGTTCAACTCTGGAACGCGGACGCCGGCCAGCGGTCTTTTTATTGCTGTACAGATTGCTCGATTTGTTCCGTGGAGTTATAGTCATAGCCCCCGATTTTACAGCCGCCCGCCGTGCGGGCGCCGCATAAGCTACCCGAAAAGGAGAACACGCAATGCCACATGCCATTCGCATTTACGAAACCGGCGGACCCGAAAAAATGCGCTGGGAGGAAATCCAGGTCGACGAACCCGGACCCGGCGAAGTGCAGGTCCGCAATACCGCCATCGGCCTCAACTTCATCGACGTTTATCACCGCAACGGCCTTTATCCCATGCAACTGCCGACGACGCTCGGCATGGAAGGCGCGGGCGTGGTCGAGAAGGTCGGTCCCAAGGTCAAGGGTTTCAAGGTCGGTGACCGCGTCGCCTACGCCAATCCTATCGGCGCCTATGCCGAAGTCCTGAACCGGCCGGTGGCGCGGCTGGTGAAGGTTCCCGCCGGCATCGACGACCGGACTGCCGCATCCATCATGCTCAAAGGCATGACGGCGTGGTATTTGTGTCGCCGCACCTATAAGGTGAAGAAAGGCGACACCATACTCGTCCACGCCGCCGCCGGCGGCGTGGGCCAAATCCTGTGCCAGTGGTCGAAACACCTCGGCGCCACCGTGATCGGTACCGTAGGCAGCGAAGAGAAGGCGGCGATCGCGAAGAAAGCCGGCTGCAAGTACGTCATCGTCACTTCAAAAGAGAAGTTCGTGGAGCGCGTGAAGGAGATCACGAAAGGCAAGGGCGTGCCGGTGCTCTACGATGGCGTGGGCAAGGACACCTTCATGGATTCTCTGGACTGCATCTCTCCACTGGGGATGATGGTGAGCTTCGGCAACGCCTCGGGCGCGGTGCCGCCGCTCAACCTCGGTCTCCTGGCGCAAAAGGGCTCGCTGTTTGTCACGCGTCCGACGCTTTTCACCTACACCGCGGAACGCGAGGAACTCGAAAGGGCCGCGAAGGAGCTCTTTGCGGTGGTGAAAAGCAGGGCGGTGAAAATCTCGATCAACCAGACCTACGCGCTCAAGGACGCGGCGCAGGCGCACATCGATCTCGAAAGCCGCAAGACGACGGGTTCGACGGTTCTGCTACCGTAGCGCGGAGCAGGGGCCCCGTCGTGTTTTTCGACGGGGATGCGACCAAGGAGGGCGCGCCGGACTCGGTCTCTCGAAGAGTGGTGCGGGTAGGCGCGCAGGCAGCCGACGTGATGAGCGTCGAATCTCGCGACTAGGGCTCAGAGGCTGCGGCTGGCGTCCGACACTATTTCGTCTGTTGCTTGCCGCTGACCGTTAGGAGGGCGTGCTGTTGCCTTAAGCTCGACTTAGAAAACCTGAAGGCGGTTCATTTATTGTTTTTCGAGACGCCTTCCAGGTATCTGAACATCGCCGTGTGATCGGCGGTGGAACCGAGATTTCTTGCCGCATTGTCCCAGATTTCGGCGCAGGGTTGCGCCAGCAGCGTCGGCGCTTCCATTGCTTGCGCAATCTCCAGCGCGGTGCGCACGTCCTTGGCCATCAGTCCGGTCGTGAATCCCGCATTGAACGCCCCGGAAAGCATGAACTGCTTCATTTTTACCTTGGTGGTGTTGTTCATGCCGCTCGACACGTTGAGGATATCGACAATGACACCGGGATCGAGCCCGAAGCGTTTGCCCGCAATCACCGCCTCGCACGCGGCAACCAGTCCTGCGGCCGATACGTAGTTGTTGAGCGCCTTGATCGCGTGGCCTGCGCCGAGCGGCCCGGCATGGAAAATCTGATTGCCCATTTTCTCGAGCAGCGGCCGGTATCGGTCGAAAACCGCCTGGTCGCTGCCGACCATGATCGCAAGTTCCGCGCTGACTGCGCGCTTGACGCCGCCTGAAACCGGCGCATCGATTAGTTTCACGCCGCGGCTCTCCAGCAACGCGCCCAGCTCGCGCGTGCCGAGCGGCGACGACGAGCTCATGTCGATCACAATGGTACCGGGTTTCAGGCCTGCGGCGACACAGTTGTGAAAATCATCATTATCGCCGCACATCACTCTGCGCACGATCTTGCCGTCGGGCAGCATGGTGATCACGACATCGCTGCTGCGGCCCAGCTCCGCGAGATTCTCCGCGACCTCGACCTCAGGCGTTGACGCGAAGGCTGTGGCATGGCCGGGATCGGCATCGTAAATCACCAGCTTGTATCCCGCTTTGATGAGATTAACCGCCATCGGCGTGCCCATGGCGCCGATGCCGACGAAGCCGATTTTTCCGAGAGTAGGGGTCATGTTTTAATCACCTATGGGCAGATCTGTTCCCACGCCGCGCTCGCGCGCGAGCGCGAGCATCCGGGCGCCGACGTACAGATCCTGGATGCCCATGCCGTGCGACTCATAGAGCGTGATCTGCTGCGCCGAGGTGCGGCCGGGCGCGCGCTGCGCGATGACTTCGCCGATCTCGGTCAGCGTGTCCCAGCGCAGCAATCCTTTTTCCACCGCCGGCAGCAGGTCGCCGCATTCGTTGCGCGCGGTGCCGCGCGCGTCCACCGTGATCACCTCGCAGCGCCTGACCGCGGCTTCATCGATCTCGCGCCGGCTCAACGCGTTGGAACCGGCAGCGTTGATGTGCTGGCCGGGCTCCAGCCATTCGCCCTTGAGCACGGGCTCGGCCGCCTTGGTGATGACATTGACGATGTGCGCGCCCTGCACCGCCGCTTGCGCGGAGTCGGCAGGAACCACCTCAATACCGAGCTTCTGTGACAGGGTGCTGCAGAAGGCTTCCAGTTTGTCCCGGCTGCGCGAGTAGATCCGCGCGGTGCGGATAGTCCTTACTGCGCACACCGCTTCGAGCTGGCCGATCGCCTGGAAGCCGGCACCGATCTGGCCGACGACGCTCGCGTCCTCGCGCGCGAGACGACGCGTGGCCACGCCGCTCGCCGCGCCGGTGCGCACCATGCTCATCCATACGGCCTCGATGATCGCTTCCAGCTTCGCAGTCTCGGTGTTGATCAGATGCACGTAGAAGCTCTTGCCACCCGGGCGCGTGTAGTAATACTTGAAGCCGATGAAACCCAGCTCCAGCGCCGCCGCCTGCAGCACGTGCTGGGTGCCGGCGGGGATGTGCGTCCTCATGCGTGGAATGTCAACGGCGCGCCCCAGCGCGAGATCCTTGTGGGCCTGCTCGACGCACTCCAGCGCGAGCGGCATGGTGAGCAGCTGTTTGATGTCGTTTTCGGTGAGATAGCGGACCATATTTCATCGGCGTTTATCGGCGTACCCCTCAAGGCACCCCTCAAGGGGGTGTTGAAAAGAAGGGTATTGAGAAGAATTCATCTGCGGCTACTTGCCTTTCGCTTTCAATGCCTCGGCGCGAATCGCGGAGAGCGTGGTGCGCGGCGTGATCGCATCCGGGTCGAGGCGCAGTTCGATCAGTGCCGAGGTCCTGGCGTTCCAGGCCCGCTCGAACGTGGGCTCGAAATCGGCGGTGGATTCCACGATCTCGCCGTGCAGGCCGTAAGCGCGCGCCAGCGCCGCGAAGTCGGGGTTTTTGAGTTCAGTGCCGCTGACGCGCCCGGGAAACTCGCGTTCCTGGTGCATGCGTATGGTGCCGTACATGCCGTTGTTGACGACCATGAACACGATTTTGAGGTCGTACTGCATGGCGGTCGCGAGCTCCTGGCCGTTCATCAGGAAACAACCGTCGCCGGAGAACGATACCACCGGGCGTTCGGGATGCACGAGCTTGGCGGCCACCGCCGACGGCACGCCATAGCCCATCGCGCCGCTGGTCGGCCCGAGCTGGGTGCGAAAGCCGGTGTACTGATAGAAGCGGTGCACCCAGATCGAGTAATTACCCGCGCCGTTGGTGACTATGGTCTCCGGCGGCAGCCGCTTGCACAGGAAGTGCACGATCTCGCACATATCGAGTTTGCCCGGTACTTTCACCGGTTTTTGCCAGGCTTCGTAAGCGGCGCGTGCGGTGCGGGTCCAGTCGTCCCATGCCGGTTTCAGCGGCGCGAGCTTGCGCGCAGCCGCGGCGAATTCGGGCATGCCCGAGTTGATCAGCAAATCGCCCTGATAAACGCGGCCGAGCTCTTCGGCGCCGGCGTGGACGTGAACGAACTTCTGCTTCGGTCGCGGTATGTCAATCAGCGTGTAATTGACGGTGGTCCACTCGCCAAGCCGCGCGCCGACCACCAACAGCAGATCGGAGTTTCTTACACGCTCGGCGAGCGCCGGATTGAGACCGACCGCCACATCGCCGACATAGTGCGGATCGCGGTTGTCGAGCAGGTCCTGGGCGCGGAACGAGCAACCGACCGGCAGATTGAAGGCGGCGGTGAACGCCTGGATATCCTCGCACGCCTCTTTGTTCCAGCCACCGCCGCCCAGCAGCATGAAGGGCCGCCTGGCCTGTGCCAGCATTTCAAGCAGCTTCTGCATGTCGGCTTCGCCGGGATGCGCCGCGACGCGCTGGTAGCGGCCGGTGTCGGCGACGCAGGCGGTCTGCGTCTGCATGTCTTCCGGCAACGCCAGCACCACGGGGCCGGGGCGGCCCGAGGTCGCGGTATGAAAGGCGTGGCTGATGTACTCCGGCACGCGGTCGGCGCGGTCGATCTGCGTCACCCATTTCGCCATCTGGCCGTACATGCGGCGGTAATCGATTTCCTGGAACGCCTCGCGCTCGACCACGTCGCCGCCGACCTGGCCGATGAACAGAATCACCGGCGTCGAATCCTGGAATGCGGTGTGGATGCCGACCGCGGCGTTGGCCGCGCCGGGGCCGCGCGTGACGAAACAGATGCCGGGGCGACCGGTCAGCTTGCCGTAGGCGTCGGCCATATTGGCGGCGCCGCCTTCCTGGCGGCAGATCACGAACTTGATCTGATCGCGCGCATCGTACAGCGCGTCGAGCACGGCGAGATAACTTTCGCCGGGTACGCCGAACGCGATATCCACGCCGTGGACTTTGAGCGCATCGACTAAAAGTTGCGCGCCGGTGCGCGTGAGTGTGGATTCGGACATTTTCATGGTTTCACCATCAGAAGCTTTGCTGCAAAGGAAGCAGAAAAGACAATGTTAAGTTTCGAATTTTGAGTTTTGAGTTGACGCAGTTTTTCGCATCGGTCTCAACTTAACATTCAACACTTAGCACTTAAAACCGAAGTTTTCTTCGGCGGCGAGGCTGTTGTTCTGTCGTTATTGGGACGAACCATAAATCTACCACGAACGCGCGTTCCGCGGTAACCGAGGCCACCTCGGGATACACCGCCCGATTCACGGGAGTGCCCTGCATTTACAAATTCAGTGCGTGATATCGAAGGTGATCCTCAATAAAACTCGCGATAAAAAAGTAGCTGTGATCATAACCTTCTTGCATACGAAGATTGAGCGATACGCCAGATCGCCGGCAGGTTTCTTTTAACAGTTCGGGTTTGAGTTGACTCTCTAGAAACTGATCCTTCGTACCCTGATCGATCAGCAGAGTCGGCCCGTTCCACCCGCGATCCTCAATCAGGGCGGTCGCGTCATATTCTCGCCACCTGGCGCGGTCAGTTCCAAGATAACCCGTGAGTGCCTTTTCTCCCCATGGACAGCGCGTTGGGGAGCAGATCGGGGCAAGGGCCGACACGGACTTGTAGTAACCCGGATTTTTGAGCGCAATGGTTAGCGCGCCATGCCCGCCCATGGAATGGCCAAAGATACCGACGCGCGCGGGATCTATGGGAAAGATGGAAGCAACAAGCCAAGATAATTCTGCCGTGATGTAGGAATACATTCGGTAGCCTTGCGACCAGGGCGCTTGAGTGGCGTCCACGTAAAAGCCGGCGCCGGTACCGAAGTCGTAACTCTCATCTTCGCCGGGAATCTTCAGGCCACGCGGGCTGGTATCCGGCACCACGATAGCCAAGCCGAGCTCGGCGGCAACCCGCTGCGCGCCCGCCTTGATAATAAAGTTCTCTTCGCTACAGGTGAGGCCGGAAAGCCAGTAGAGCACAGGCACTCGGCGGGTTTCCGCCTGCGGCGGGAGAAACACGCCAAAGCGCATGACACACCCGGTTGCGTGAGACGCATGGCTGTAGACACTCTGCACGCCACCAAAGCACTTGTTTTGGGAGACAGTGGTAAGCGTCATCTTCGAAACCAATCCGAGCGCGAGCTGATTATCCTCATTCATCAAGTCGTCTTATTTTTGGCATTTGATAAAAAGCTAGCGCCACATGGGCGCCAGCCATATACCACCGTATCGTCAGGCTGCGGCACGCTGCATCAGTTACTCCGCACGCCGGCGGCCTTGGCCGTGTGAGTCGCGATGGCATCCATCAGAGCAGGGGACAAGCAATCATAAGGCGGCAGCCCGAGTTCTACCAACTTTGCTCTGACCGCGCTCATGTTATCGGGGCTTGCACCTGACTCGATAATCGACGAAACAAATGCGGCGAATTCCGGAGGCGCCCAGCCTTCCTCTTTCGATAGCTCCGTGTGAATAAAATCAAATCCATAGAACGGATGGCCCTTATTCTCGATCCGGCCATACATGTGGACACCGCACTCCTTGCAAGCATGCCGCTGAATAGTTGCCTTGGGATCCACCACCTCAAGTTTGTCCCCGTTCGCGATTACACTGACGTTGTCACGTGGTACCACAGCCACCTGTGAGAACAGCGCCCCTTTCGGTTTCCAGCACTTCGTACAACCACACACGTGATTGTGGGCGACCTGTCCTTTGATCGCCACTGCAACCTTGTTCTGCGAGCATCCGCACATAAGCGTCCCGCCCGGAAAAGCCTTTGCTGCGGGTTTCAATCCACCATCAACCGCTGGATGTATCTTGACTGCACTATTCATGATAATTTCTCCTTTTGGATTTTACGTTTCTACTGACGCAGGCTGGGACTGCGATCAGTATCTTAAGTTGTCATTCCCCGTTGAAAAACCGCTTACGAATATTGCGTCCGCCCGAGGGTCAGAACACGACCACGCTGCGGATCGATTTGCCCGCGCGCATCAGGTCGAAACCCTGGTTGATGTCGGCAAGCTTTAGCTTGTGCGTGATGAGATCGTCGATGTTGATTCTCCCGTCCATGTACCAATCGACGAGCTTCGGTACGTCGCGCCGGCCCTTGGCGCCGCCGAACGCGGTGCCTTTCCACACGCGCCCCGTCACGAGCTGGAACGGCCGCGTGCGGATTTCCTGCCCCGCGCCGGCAACACCGATGATTACCGACACGCCCCAGCCTTTGTGGCAGCATTCGAGCGCCTGGCGCATCACGTCGACGTTGCCGATGCATTCGAAGCTGTAGTCGGCGCCGCCCTTGGTGAGATTCACGAGATACGGCACGAGATCGCCTTCGACTTCCTTGGGATTCACGAAATGCGTCATGCCGAATTTTTCGGCGAGCGCCTTGCGCGCCGGGTTGATGTCGACGCCGACGATCATGGAAGCGCCCGCGAGCCGCGCACCCTGGATCACGTTGAGCCCGATTCCGCCCAGGCCGAACACCACGACGTTGGCGCCGGGGTCGACTTTGGCGGTGTTGATCACCGCGCCGATGCCGGTCGTGACCCCGCAACCGATGTAGCAGACTTTATCGAACGGCGCGTCCTCGCGGATTTTCGCGAGCGCGATTTCAGGAACGACGGTGTAGTTCGAGAAAGTCGACGTGCCCATATAATGGAAAAGCCTCTTGCCGCCGAGCGAGAAACGACTGGTGCCGTCGGGCATTACGCCCTGCCCCTGCGTGACGCGGATCGCCTGGCACAGGTTGGTCTTGTCGGATACGCAGTATTCGCATTCGCGGCACTCGGGCACGTAAAGCGGGATTACGTGGTCGCCCTTTCTCAAACTTTTCACACCGGGCCCGACGTCGAGCACCACGCCAGCGCCCTCGTGGCCGAGGATCGCCGGGAACAATCCTTCCGGATCGGCGCCCGACAGCGTGAATTCGTCGGTGTGACAAATCCCGGTCGCCTTGATCTCGATGAGCGCTTCGCCGGCCTTCGGCCCATCGAGATCGACGGTCTCGATCGCGAGCGGCGCGCCGGCCTTGTGCGCGACTGCGGCTCTAACTTTCATGCGGTCTCCTCCAAATTGAGAAAAGGTGAAGCATCGCTTCAAGAATAGGTCAGCGCTTCGGCTTCGGCGTCGATCATCAACGCATCGTTGAAGCGGTTGAAGAAGCCGCACAATGCAATGCGCAGCGTGAGCTCGACGATCTGTGCTTCGCTGAAGTGCTGGCGCAGCCGCTCGAACATCTGGTCGCGGATGCGTTGCGGCGTGTTGATGACCTGAATCGTATATTCGACCACGAGCTTGTCGACTTCATCGAGTTCGGGATGGTTGGCGAAGTCGAGCACTCTGTCGATCCCCTCGGGGGTCAATCCCTCGACCATCAGCAGCGGCTTGTGATGCGCGACGCAGTAATGGCACTCGTTGAGTTTGGAAACGACCACGATCGCGAGTTCAATATAGCGGAACGGCACGTTCTTCTGCTCGCGCAACTCGAGCAGCATGCCCATCAAGTGCTTGACGGCTGACGGCACGTGCGCGAACACGCCGACCTGGTTGCGGAAAGGCCCGTACCCGTTGGCAAATTTCAGATAAATGTCGCGCACGTCGGCGGGCACTTTCTCGGGCGGGATGTCGCTGACTCGTGCCATCGTTTTCTCCTTGAAGGTAGATATGGCTTGGGCTACGACCCGCCGAGCCATTCAGCAAACACTTCTTCATTGTGCTCGCCTAACTCCGGTGGCTGGCGATAAACGTTAAACTCGTAGCCTGAGATTTTCATCGGGAATGCGACGGTTTTGGTTCGCCTGCCGTTGGGCAGCGTCATGTCGCGCACCAGGCGGTTGAACTGCACGTGCGGGTCGTTGAGGATTTCGGGATAGGTGTTGATCGGCGCGCACGGTACGCCGCGGCGGTCGAACTCGGCGATCCATTCGGCCTTGGTGCGCGTCGCGAATACCGGTTGCAGGATTTTCTCAAGTTCCTTCTGGTTATTAGCGCGCAGCGTGTTGGTCTCGAAACGCGGATCGGTTTTGAGTTGCGGCATGCCGACCGCTTCGCACACCTCATGCCACAGTTTGTCGTTGCCGGCGGCGATCATGAACGGCGCGTCGCTCGCCTGGTAGCCCTGATAGGGTGCCGCACGCGGGTGAGCGGAACCCAACCGCCGTGGCGTTTGGCCGGTGCCGAAGTATTCGCTGGTCTGCAGCGCTGCGATACCGAGCAGTCCGGCGAGCATCGAGCAATCGATGAACGCGCCGCGCCCGGTTTGTTTTACCTGCAGGACCGCCGCGGTGATGCAGAACGCGGCATACAGTCCGGCGCCAAAATCGCCGATCGGCACGCCGCACTTGACCGGCGGGCCGTCGGTTTCGCCGGTCACGCTCATCACGCCGCTAATGCCCTGCACTGTGGCATCGAACGCACCCTTGGACGCGTACGGTCCGGTGTGGCCGTAGCCGTTGATCGAGCAATAAACGAGCTTCGGTGAAGCCACGCTCAAAGTTTTGTAGCCAAGGCCGAGGCGGTCGAGCACGCCGGGGCGGAAATTTTCGATGATCACGTCGACTTTTTCGCACAGCTTGCGTAGCCCTGCAACCTGCGCTGGGTCCTTGAGATCGACTGCGATGCTGCGTTTATTGCGGTTGACTGAGGCGAAGTTCTCGCTGTAGCCGGGGCCGCGCTCGCCTTCGCTAATCGGCGGCCAGTGCCGCATGTCGTCGCCGCCGTCGGGTTTCTCGACCTTGACCACATCGGCGCCGAGATCGGCAAACAGCGAGCCGGCAAAGGGACCGGCGGCAATCTGTCCGAATTCCAGGACTCTCAATCCGGACAGCGGTCCGAAGGCGGGCTGGGTCATGAACAGCCTTACGCAGAAGTGAGAAAACCCTTGTATTCTAAGCCGCGTCGCCAGCACAGGTCATCACGTATCCTTATGCGATTTATAACAAAAATCATTCACAGCCGCGGTGGTTATCGTATATTGTTCCATGCGCAGCCAAACTCTGCCGGGGCGCGGGTCGGCGCAGAACCAAGGAGGGCGAGATGATAGCCAATACTTTCGTACAAAATGCTTGGTACGTTGCTGGCATGGCGGCGGAATTCGAGACCAACCAGTTGCACGGCATGGTGATCGCCAAGAAACCGATTGTGATCTGGCGCACCGGCGAGGGCAAAGTGGTTGCGTTCGACGACCGCTGCGTTCACAAGCGCATGCCGCTGTCGTGCGGCAAGATACTGGAGAACGGCACGCTCGAATGCTCCTATCACGGTTTTGCCTACGACGCGGGCGGTCAATGCGTGGCGATCCCGTCGCAGATGGACCAGCCGATTCCGTCGCGCGCCAAACTGCGGCCGTTTCCGGTGATCGAGCAGGACGGGGTGGTGTGGCTATGGGCCGGCAATCCCGACCAGATCGGTCGCGCCCGCCCGCCGCGCACGCCAGAGTTCCTCAATGACGCGTATGACAGCTACACCTGCGATCCGATCTACGTTCCGGCCAACTACCGGCTGCTGATCGAGAACCTGCTCGACATCACGCATTTTTATCCGCTGCACGACGGCAACATCGGCGATCTCGCCAACAGCAAGATCCCGATCGAGTTCATCGAGCAGGAGATCGACGGCAACCCGTCGGTGAAGACTATTCGCCGCGTGCAGAATTACCGCCATCCGCCGTTCCTGGTCGAGTGGTTCGGCTACGAGGTGGTCGATCGTGAGCATACTCATTGCATGATGAGTCCCGGCATCACGCGTGTGCAGTTGCGCTGCGCGCCGCCCGGGAAGCTCGGCACCGAGCACGAGCGCGGTTACATCCTGCATCACTCGCACACGCCGGTGGATGAAACCAATCATATCTGGCGCTGGACGGTGACCGTGCGCAAAGGCCAGCCCAGCCTGAATCCCGCCAAGAGCTCGTTCGAGACCATCAAGGAGATGTTTCCGGCGGTGGTCGATCAGGATCGCTGGGCACTCGAGCGGCAGCAGAAGATGTTCAACTATGCAGAAGATGGCTACGCCGAGGTGCATTTGCGCTCGGACCGCTCGATACTCACCGTGCGCAAGATTCTCGAGCGGCTCGAAAAAGGGCAGGCCGCGGCGCCGCTGCAGGCAGCGTGAACCGCTGATTAGATTCGGTGCGCCGGCACTGCGCGGCGCACACCATTCAGGGGCCGGCAGCCGCAAGCTGAGGCGGCCTTTGCACTTTCTGATTCCCGCAAAAATGGTTTTCGATCTCGCGGCTGATTTATTGCACCGCGGCAATCAAGGCCGGCGGCGGATACACGACGCTGGTTTGCCGGATGTCACGGGCGGGTGTTAGATTGGTGCTGCGCTTGCTCAGAGCCCCATCTACTGCCACGATTGCTCCATGGAGATGTACCAGATCCGCACTTTCGTCACGGTTGCCGAGCATGGCAACCTGACCAAGGCCGCGCTGCTGTTGCACGTGACGCAGCCGGCGGTGAGCGGGCATCTGAAATCGCTCGAAGAGAGGCTCAATCTCAAGCTATTCGAGCGCGGCGCGACCGGGGTGAAGCTGACCAAAGCCGGGCAGGCGCTGCTGCCGAAGGCGCAGGCGATCCTCGCCGCCGCAGGCGAATTTCGCAACCTGGCCCGGGAACTGCACGGCAAGCTCACCGGCAAGGCGCGCGTGGGTACCATCCTCGATCCGTCGTTCATTCGCCTCGGGCAGTTCATGAGCTCGGTGCTCGACCTTTACCCGTGGCTCGAGGTCGAGTTGCAACACGGCATCTCGACGTGGGCGATCGAGCACGTGAACAACGGCAGCCTCGACGCCGCGTTCTGCATGGGGTACATAACCATCCCGCATGTGCAGGCGGTCAACCTGACCGAAATGGCGTACCGCGTGGTGGCGCCGCCGGCGTGGAAGGACAAGATCGAGCACGCCGACTGGGCCGACATTGCGGCGCTGCCGTGGATCCGGGCGCCGAAGATGTCGCCGCATCTGCAAATGGTGAGCGAAATGTTCGCGCGCCACAAACTCGAGCCGTTCAAGGTGGTCGAGGCCGACCAGGAGCAGACCATCAAGAGCCTGATCACTGCCGGCGTCGGGCTCGGCCTGATGCGCGAG
>JAIESJ010000092.1 GCA_019746155.1 Burkholderiales bacterium | reverse complement strand
GCGGATAGGGCATGCCGCTATTTTAACCGCTGCCGGTCCGGTTATCCGGAAATTGCGAGCGGGCGCTCGATGACCGGAGTCAAGGCCCGATTGCCTGCCAGCGGCCGTCGACCAGGCCCTGCATCGGCTGGAACTGGATTTTATAGGCCATTTTCCGGCTTTGGGCGATCCAGTAGCCGAGGTAGAGATAGGGCAGATCGAGCCGGCGGCACAGATCGATCTGCCACATGATGTTATAGGTGCCGAAACTTGCGCCGCCGATTTCCGAGTCGAAGAAGGTGTAGACCGACGACAGCCCGTCCTGCAGTTCGTCGACGATACTGACCATGCGCAACATGCCGTGCTCGCGGAATTCGATCAGCCGCGATTCGACGTTGCTTTGCAGCAGGAAATGACGATACTGTTCCCGGCTGTCCTGGTCCATGCCGCCGCCGCTGTGGCGATGCGACTGGTAGCGCAGGTACAGCGCGTAATGCTCGGCGCTGTACTTGAGATCGAGCATCTCGGCGGTGAGGGTTGCGTGTTTTTTCCAGGTCCGGCGCTGGGCGCGGTTGGGTTTGTACTCTTCGGCGAGGATGCGCACCGGCACGCAGGCGTGGCAGTGGTCGCAGTGCGGGCGGTAAGTGAACGCGCCGCTGCGGCGGAACCCCGCGCGCACCAGCTCGCTGTAGACCGCGCTGTCGATCAGGTGGCTGGGCGTGGCGACCTGCGAGCGCGCCATCCGGTCCGGCAGATAGCTGCACGGATAGGGCGCGGTCGCATAAAACTGCAGCACCGAAAGCGGAAACTCAGTCAAATAAGTCATCGTTGAAGCGCCATTCGCTGACCGGTGCCGGATAGTTTACCAATTCCTGCAGCTTTCGCATAAATTCCCGGCGCGGGATTTCACGCCCGCCGAATGCGGCGAGGTGGGGCGTCTTCATCTGGCAGTCGATCATGCCGAACCCCCAGCGCTCGAGCTGGCGCACCAAGTGTGCGAGGGCGAGCTTGGAGGCGTCGGGCGCGCGCGTGAACATCGATTCGCCGTAGAACATGCGCCCGAGCGCGATGCCGTAGAGCCCGCCGGCAAGCTCGCCGCCGATCCAGGTTTCCACCGAATGCGCGAAGCCCTGCGCGTGCAGCGTGCAGTAGGCTTCGATCATGTCCTCCGTAATCCAGGTGCCCTCCTGCCCGTGCCGCGGTTCGGCGCAGGCGCGCATCACCTGTTCGAAACGGGTGTCCGCACGGATTTCATAGTCGTGGTGGCGCAGGCGTTTCTTCAAGGAGCGCCGCAGGCGCAATTCGGCGGGAAACAGCACCATGCGCGGATCCGGCGACCACCACAGCAGCGGCTGGTCTTCCGAATACCACGGAAAAATGCCCTGGCGGTAGGCTTCGGCCAGCCGTGCCGGCGACAGATCGCCGCCGGCGGCCAGCAGGCCGTTGGGTTCGGTGAGCGCCGTGCTCACCGGCGGGAACGGATCTCGGGGACCAAGCCAGGGAATCATTTGCCGCCATTGTACGGCGCATTACCGACTTATAAAGCATGAACGCAAAGGAGAGTAAAAGCGGAATGAACCGCCAAGGCCGCCAAGAAGCACAAAAGACGACGTGAGAGCGTGAGGGAGAACGGTCACTTAGCGCAAGGGACATTCCGGCGCGGGCGTTCACAACGCACGACGAAGGAAGAAGGTAGCTTGGTGAAACATTGATTCAAGTACGGGGCGGTGCTCTCCGCTCTCGGCATCCTCAGGGATGCTGCAGCGCGTGGAGCGGCAAGCCAAGTTATTTATTCAAATATACGATACGGTCTTCCTTCACCAGCACGAGCAGGCGAGCGCCCGGCCCGACGCCGAGCTTCTTGCGTGCTTCCTGCGGGATGACGACCTGATTCTTGCTGCTCAATGTGACCGTGGAGGACATAGGCGCACCGTAAAGTGAATTAGCAAAATCATTTTACCACGTGCCGGTAAGCGTGCCCCGGGCTAGCCACGGGTCGGGCCACGCTATGTCTCGGTAGCTTCCGGGTTGTTCTTCCAGGGGATGGTGTTGTCCGGCATGAGCGCATCACTTTTGCTGCCGGAATCACGCGCGTAATCCCCCTCGGTTCTCAGGAACCTCATCTCAGGGGCAGCTCAGTCCGTCCTCGATCGTCCTTGCAGTTGAAGAAATCAGGCGCCTCCTGCCCCGGCCCCGAGAAAGGAAGACCGTCGGGTTGATTTAGATCAAACGTCGCCCGCATCCGGAATTTTATGATTGCCCGAATGAGAATCGTTTTTGCATGATGAGCACGATAGCCGACACGGCATTTTCCGCCGCAAGCGCGCCCGCAAAGGCGGGGCGCGCCTGTTTCCATTGCGGGCTGCCGCTGCCAGCCAAATCCTATCAAGTGCTGGTCGAGGGGGTGGCCCGGGATACCTGCTGCCGCGGCTGCCAGGCGGTCGCGCAGACCATCATCGACAACGGACTTGCGTCCTATTACCGCCATCGCTCGGTGTTGCCGCAGTCGCAGCCGGCAAGCCCGCGCGACATGCTGGATCGGCTGCGGCTGTACGACCTGCCCGAGATTCAGCGTGGTTTCGTGCACGACGCCGACGCGGCAGGGCAGGTCAAGGAGGCGGCGCTGCTGCTCGACGGCATCACCTGTGCCGCCTGCGTGTGGCTTATCGAGCAGCGGCTGGCCCGGCTCGAGGGCGTGCATGAGGCGGCGGTCAATTACGCAACGCGGCGCGCACGCGTGCGCTGGGACGGGCGCCGCATCGCCTTGAGCGAAATCCTGCGCGCGGTCGCCGCTCTCGGCTACGGCGCGCAGCCGTACGACAGCGCCCGCTCCGACGACGCGCTGAAGCGCGAGCGCCGCAGCATGCTGTGGCGCCTGTTCGTCGCCGGCTTCGGCATGATGCAGGTGATGATGTACGCGGTGCCGGCCTACATCGCGGACGGCGACATGACGGCGGACCTGGAGCAACTGATGCGCATCGCCAGCCTGGTGCTGACGCTTCCGGTCGTGACGTGGGCGGCAGCGCCGTTTTATGCCGGCGCGTGGCGCGAGCTAAAGGCACGCCGCGTCGGCATGGATGTGCCGGTCGCGCTGGGTATTATCGCCGCCTTCGCGGCGAGCGTGTACGCGACGGTTCGCGGCGACGGTCCGGTCTATTTCGATTCGGTCGCGATGTTTGTGTTTCTGCTGCTGGGTGCGCGCTACCTCGAAATGAGCGCGCGTGCCAGGGCGGCGCAGGCGCAGGAGCGCCTGGTCAGGCTCACGCCGGCAGTGGCCGAGCGCCTCGATACCTTCCCCGGGTCCGCGCGGCGCGAGGAAGTGCCGGTGGCCGTGCTGCGGCCCGGCGATTACGTCGCCATACGTCCCGGCGCCGCCATTCCCGCCGACGGCACGGTGGTCGAAGGCGTGAGCAGCGTCGACGAATCGCTGCTTACCGGGGAGTCGCGCGCGGTGCCCAAGCGTGCAGGGGACATGCTCACCGGCGGCGCGGTGAACCTGAACGGGCCGCTCACGATACGCGTCGAGCGCGTCGGGCACGACACGGTGCTCGCCGGCATCGTGCGCCTGATGGACCGGGCACAGACCGAAAAACCCGAAATCGCGCGGCTCGCCGACCGCGTAGCGCGCTGGTTCGTCGGCGGATTGCTCGTACTCGCTGCCGTCGTTGCAGTGGTGTGGTACGTGATCGATCCGGCACGGGCATTCTGGATCACGATTGCGGTGCTGGTGGTGAGCTGCCCGTGCGCGCTGTCGCTGGCGACACCGGCTGCGCTCACGGCCGCAACCGGCACGCTCTACCGGCGCGGCGTGCTGGTGACGCGCGGCCATGCCCTGGAGACCCTGGCGGCCGCGACGCATTTCGTGTTCGACAAGACCGGCACGCTCACCGAGGGGAGGATGGCGCTGATCGGCGTGATCCCGCTGACGGGCGAGGAACGCGAACGGTGCCTGGCGCTGGCGGCACGGCTGGAAAGCCGGTCCGAACATCCCATCGGCCGCGCCATTGTTGCCGCGGCGCCGCCTGAAGTACATGACGGCATCGCAGTGTGCGACGTGCGCAATGTCCCGAGCCAGGGCCTGGAAGGCAGCGTAAGCGGGCGCCGGCTGCGCATCGGCACTCCGGGGTTTGTCGCCGCGCTGCATGGGCGGGCGTTGCCCGAGGAACTGTTGTTCGTCAGCGACGAGGTCACGGTGGTGGCGCTCGGCGACGAGCGCGGCTGGCTGGCATTGTTCACGCTCGGCGATCCGCTGCGGCGTCGCGCCCGGCTGCTGGTGCGCGAATTGAAGGCGCTGGGCAAGACCGTGTGTCTGCTAAGCGGCGACCGCGCTGCACGGGTCGCGCATCTCGCGCACGAGCTGGGCATCAAGACCGCGCGCGGCGCAGCCACGCCGCAGCACAAGCTCGAATTCGTGCGCGCGCTCCAGCAGCGCGGCGCGGTGGTGGCGATGATCGGCGACGGCGTCAACGACGCGCCGGTGCTGGCGCAGGCGCAGGTCTCGATTGCGCTGGCGAGCGGCACGCGTCTGGCGCAGACCAGCGCCGACATGGTGCTGATGTCGGAACGGCTCGATGCGCTGCTCACAGCGGTGCGCGTCGCGCGCCAGACGCTGCGTGTGATCCGTCAAAATCTGGCATGGGCAGTCGTCTACAACGCGGTCGCGTTGCCGCTTGCAGTGATGGGTTACGTCACGCCGCTCGCGGCCGGGATCGGCATGTCGGCGTCCTCGCTTGCCGTGGTGCTCAACGCGCTGCGCCTGCTGCGGTCGCCGGAACATGAATCTGTCGCAAACAGGTCTTCAATAATCGCGCTCGCATTTAAAAAAACAAATAAAAACAATTAATTAAAAAATATTTTTGCGCAAGGTTTGATTTGCGTCAACCTGTCTGCGCGTGCCATCTGGAAAATTGTTCCCGCCTGACTCGCGAACAAAGGCGATGCGCATGATAACGTTGATAATCTTCCTCGAGGTACGGCGGCAATGGATATTCTTTACCTGCTGATCCCGCTCAGCGTCGTGCTGGTGTTCGTGATCGGCACGGTCTTCTGGTGGGCGGTGCATAGCGGGCAATTCGATGACCTGGAAGGGCCGGCGCACCGCGTTGTGATGGATGACGACCGTCCGCACGAGTGACGCGGAAATGGGCGGTCTGCAACGCGAGGAATTTCGCAGGCTGTACTTCCATCCTCAATCTGCTGCCGCGCAAGGTGAGAATATCGACGCATCCCCCGCGGCACGAGCAGTAATCCATCGGCCTCAGCGCTCCGGTACGGCACCGGGTCGGGCCGTGCCGATCTGCTATAGTTGAATCTGGCCATTTTCTCTCCAAGCCATGGATTTTCTGCAACAGCGGCTCAGCACCAAGCTGGTGTGGATCGCCATCGTTTTTCTGCTGGTGGCGCTGACGGCAATCGGCTTCTCGCTCCTGGAATCGTGGAAGTTCGAGGGCGGCGCGGCGGCGGTCAACGACATGGGCAGCGAGCGCATGCGCTCCTATCGCATTGTCTATCTGCTCTCGGAGAGCATGCGCGAACCGGCCCATGCCGCGGCGCTGCGTCAGGATCTGGTCAGGGAAATGAAGGCGTTTGAGGACGTGCTGGAGGCGATCCGGCGCGGCGATCCGGCGCGGCCGCTATTCCTGCCGCGCCGTCCGGAAATCGTGGGCGAAGTCGATGCGGTGTTGGAGCAGTGGCGGCGCGAGATCGGCCCCATGGTGCAGGCCGTGCTGGCCAATTCCGACGTCATGGCGCAGCACGGGCAGGCCACCGCGCTGCGGCCCCGCATGGAGCAGTTCGTGCAGCGTATCGACAGACTGGTGCGCGCGATCGAGCAGTACAACTCGCGCGATATCGCTTTTCTGCGCTACACGCAGTTGGGGCTGATTGCGCTGGCGGTTGCCGGCACTGTGGCGCTGATTTATCTGATGTTTCTTCTGGTGGTGGGGCCCGTAAGCAAATTGCAGGAAGGCCTGCAGCGCATGGCACGCGGCGAACTGGGGACGCGGCTGCCGATCGAAACGCGCGATGAGTTCGGCGAACTCGCCCAGGGCTTCAATCACATGGCGAGCCACCTGCAGGACCTGTATAACACGCTCGAGGAGCGCGTGGCGCAGAAGACGCGCAGCCTGGCGGACAAGAATCGCGAACTGGCGGCGTTATACGAGGTGACGACGCTGCTCAACGAGCCGGCCCCGACCGAAGTGCTGTGCCGCGGTTTTCTCCGGAAATTGATCGGCCTGCTCGACGCGCAGGGCGGTGCGGTGCGCCTCATCGACCCGAAGACGCGGGACATTCACCTTTATATCCACGAGGGGCTGACGGCCGAATTCGCCAGGGAAGAACAATGCCTCGACATGGGGGAATGCCTGTGCGGCGAGGCGGCGCAGAGCAATACACCCATCGTTCAGTTTCTGGCGCCGGTACATGAGCCCAACGTTGTGTTCCGTTGCCAGAAGGCCGGCTATCAGACGGTTTCGGTATTCGCCATCCGCTTCCGGCGCCAGGTGCTGGGGATATTCAATCTTTACCACCGCGAGCCGCGCGCGTTTTCCGCGCAGGAGCGGCAGATGCTGGAGACGCTGGGACAGAACCTCGGCGTGGCGATCGAGAACCAGCGGCTGGTATCGCGCGACAGGGAACTTGCCGTATCGGAGGAGCGTAACCTGCTGGCGCAGGAATTGCACGACAGCATCGCGCAATCGCTGGCTTTCCTTAACCTGCAGGCGCAGCTGCTCGAAGACTCGCTCAGGCGCACCGCCGTGGACGAAGCGCACGGTATTCTGGCGCAGATCCGGGAGGGTATTCAGGAAAGCTATGACGACGTGCGCGAACTCCTGGTGCATTTCCGGATCCGGATCAAGCAGGAGGACATCGAACTCACGATCCGCAGCTCGCTCGAGCGCTTCGAAAGCCAGACGGGGATCAAAACGTCATGCACGGTTTCAGGCCGCGGCGTGCCGCTGTCTGCGGAGCAGCAGCTGCAGGTGCTGCATATTCTGCAGGAAGCACTGTCCAACGTGCGCAAGCATTCGGGTGCCTCGCAGGTGGAATTCGAGATGAAGCGGGATCGCAGTTATGTGTTCCGTGTCAAGGACAACGGTTGTGGTTTCGATCCCGGGACCCTCGGCGACAAGACCGGCTCCCACGTCGGGCTGCGCATCATGAAAGAGCGCGCGCAACGCATCGGCGGCGAAATCCGCATCGATTCCCGGCCCGGCCACGGCAGTGAGATCACGCTGACTCTGCCCATCACCCAGCAGGAAGAGGCGGCGGCGTGAGCAAGCTGCGCATTTTCCTGATTGATGATCACAATCTGTTTCGCAGCGGCGTCAAGGCGCTGCTGGTGCGCCAGCCCGATTTCGAGGTGGTCGGCGAGGCCGCGGACGGCCTCGAAGGGCTGAAGCGCGCCAAACAGCTCAAGCCCGACGTGGTTCTGCTCGATCTCAACATGCCCGGCATCTCCGGACGCGAGGCCGTCAAGATGCTGGTGGAGGAGCTGCCGCAAACCCAGGTGCTGATGCTGACCGTCTCGGAAGACGCGGAAGACCTGATCGATACGCTGAAGTCCGGCGCGCGCGGTTACCTGCTCAAGAATATCGATGCCGACTATCTGGTGGATTCAATCCGGCGCGCGGCGCGCGGCGAGGCGGTGATGTCGCCGCAGATGACCAGCAAGCTCGTGCACGGATTGCAGAGCGGGGGCGCGGCAGCCGCGCCCGCGGTGCCGGAAAAAGATCGCATCAGTCCGCGCGAACGTGACATCCTCGAGTTGCTGGCGCGTGGCGCCAGCAACAAGGAGATAGCGCGTGAACTCGGTCTTTCCGAGAGCACGGTCAAGATCCACATGCAGAACATCCTGCGCAAACTCAATCTCAGCAGCCGGGTGCAAGCCGCCGTCTATGCCGTCGAACACGGCATCGCAGAAAAATATAAATAAAAACAACGTGTTGCATATTATGGCCCCGGCTGCGGGAACGGTGCCGTGGGTGCTGCGTTCGATGGGCATGTCTTCTGGAACGTGGATCGAGCACTACAACACCGAGCGCACACACGAGGGCAAGATATGTCGCGGGCGGACGCCTTTCGCCACTATGCTTGCCGGAAAGGGGATCTGGGACGGGAAAGTAGCAGTAGCCGCATTGAACTGAACTTGAACCGAGTAACCGCTTGAAACGGGAACCTGTCAGATCAAGTCGCGACTACTACATCTAAATATGTGTGTTTGAGATCGTGTACCCGCGCGCGCTCGAAACCCCACGGCGCCGGCCGGCCAAACTTCTTAGTGAGGACGAACGCCGGGTGTATGCCCCGGCGCTCTTCAATCACCTTCCGCGCCTGTTTCGCGTCGATGGAGATGAGCGGCGGTCAACGCCAAATCGCGTTCCCGGCAGCAGCGAGGCGAACTTTCAGCGCTATCTGCATACGAGCCGGCAAGCAGAGGTGGTACAACCCGGCTGAAAGCGCGATCGCGCTTCGCCATGCATTTCACTGGTAAGGCCGCTGCGCAGCAGCCCGTGCGCGCTAAGCCGCACGCCGATGGGCGGCATACTCCGCCAGCAGCTCGCGATTCTTGATGATGATCTTGCGATAGCGGCCGGAAAGCGCGCCTGCGGTCGTGAAGTCACCCACGATCCGCGTGACGGTCTGCCGCTGGACGCCGGTGATGTCGGCAATCTCCTGGTGCGTGATCGCGAGCGGTACGCTTTCGGCGTCGTTCTCGCCGCCATAGCGCACGGCCAGACCCAGGAGCAGCTTCGCGATGCGTGCTGCGGCGTCGTCAGCCATCAGCCGTACGAGACGATTCGCCAGCATGCCCAGCCTGAATGCCACCGCCTGCAGACAGCGTCTCGATACTTCCGGGTGCGAGTCGAGAAAAGCCTGAAATCTCGAATGCGGGAGCTCCGCCACTTCGCTTAGCTCGCACGCCTGTACGGTGACCATCCGTCCCTTCTGATGAGGATGCGCGGCCAGGCCAAAAAGCTCGCCTGGAAAACAGAACCAGAGTATGACCTCGCGGCCTTCCGGCGAGATCTTGTAGGTCTTGGCGCGGCCCCGCAGCAGCAGGAAAACGGAATCGCCCTTATCCCCGACGCGGAATACGTAATCGCCTTTTTTCAGCGTCTGCCGTCGACCGCGGGCAAGAAGCTCCTCGCGCGTGTGTGCGTCCAGCTGACCCAGAAAGTCGATTGGCGCCATCGGCAATCCTCCTCGCGACCGATTTTAGTCCCGCCCCGCGCGGCATGGCGAGCAGAATTGTCACGCAGATGGCAGATTTCGTCCAGCATTTACGAAACAATCCTTGCAAGCGCGCGATCGATCACTGTGATCGGTCGCAGGGCGCGGCGACAACACCGATGATTAAGGAGCAACCTTGGTGGGAGATGCAAAGACTGTGGCGGTGGCGAAGGGTTTGGACGGCGTGGTGGTGGACGAGACTGCGATCTGCCTCGTCGATCGTGCGACGGATCGATTGTATTACCGGGGCTATCCGATCGAGGAAGTGGCGCAGCTGAGTTATGAAGAAGTGGCGTGGCTGCTCATTCATGGCGAGTTACCGGGGGCATCTCAGCTCGGGACGTATCGCGCCCGGCTGCGCGAGTTGAGGACGTTACCGCAAGCGCTCCGTGTCGTGCTCGAGCAGATACCCCGCGACTGCGACGCGATGGAAATGTTGCGGAGCGCATGCTCGGTTCTCGGCAACCTCGAGCCTGAAAACAAAGAGGATTCGGTAATCGACATCGGCGCGCGACTCACAGCCTGTGTGCCAGGCATCCTGCTCTACTGGTATCACTTCCATCAGTCGGGTAAGCGCATCGATACCGACAGCCCCGAACCCACGGTTGCGGGACATTTTCTGCATCTGCTGCACGGGAAAGAACCGGACGAGCTGCTGCGCCGCGCGCTCGACGTATCGCTGATCGTCTACGCCGAGCACGACTTCAATGCGTCCACCTTTGGCGCGCGCGTCGCGACCTCCACCCTGAGCGATGCGTATTCGGCTTTCGTCGCAGCCATCGCGACGCTGCGCGGACCGTTGCACGGGAGCGCGAATGCGAACGTGCTGCGTTTCCTGCAGAGGTTCGAATCGCCCGATCAGGCCGAGGCGGCCGTGCTCGAGATGCTGGCGAAGAAGGCGCGCACCCCGGGTTTCGGACAACGCGCTTACGTCAAGTCAGACCCGCGCAACGCGCTCAACCGCGAATGGGCGAAGAGGCTCACCGCGGCGTCGGGCGAGCACACGCTCTACGCAATTGCCGAACGTGTGGAGGCCGTGCTCATGCGCGAGCGGAGCATGTTCGCGAATCTGGATTATTACACCGCGCTCATCTATCACGCGACGGGCATACCCGTCCCGCTTTTCCCGCCGATGTTCTTTCTTGCACGCATCTGCGGCCTGGTCGCGCACATCGCAGAGCAGCGGGCAAAGAATCGTCTGATTCACCCCAGTTCGCGGTATGTAGGCCCCGCACCGCGACATGTTGAGCCTCAGCCGCAGGCATCTCACATGGAAGAGAAGACCCTATGAAATCGAGCGATGTCGCCAACGAAACAGCACCGACGGCGGACCACGGCGTGAAGGCTACAGCCGGGCACCAGAAGTTCGCAAAGCAAATTCTCGAGCACAGCGCGCGCGCGGCGCGCGCGCGAGCGATGGGCGGCCCTGAAAAACTCGCGAAGCGCGCGAAGCAGGGCCTTTTGAACGCCCGCGAGCGCATCGACTACCTGCTGGACAAAGGCTCTTTCCGCGAGTCCGGACTGTTCGGCGTCTCCTACATACCGGAGATGCGCGACTCAACCCCATGCGATGGCAAAGTCACGGGCTTTGGCAAGATCGAGGGGAGGCGGGTCGGTGTCGTCGGCTACGACTTCACGGTTAAAGCTTCTTCCTCGAGCTACACCAACAACCGCAAGATGGCCCATATCAAGGACACCGGCGGGCGGCGCGGCTTTCCTGTCATTTTCCTTGGCGAGTCCACGGGTGTCCGGATGCCCGACATTATGGGCGAAGGGATGGGCATGAACTTCGAGGGCAATCGTTTCTTGCGCACGCGCGACGCACCGTGGGTCGCGGCGATCCTCGGGAATGCATTCGGTTCGGCTGCGTGGCATGCCTGCTGCTCGGATTTCTGCGTCATGCGCAAAGGCTCGGTCATGGCGGTAGCGAGCCCGCGCGTGGTGTCGATGGCGCTCGGTCGTGAAGTGAGCGCCGAAGAGCTCGGCGGCTGGCAGGTGCTCGCCGAACATTCGGGCTTTGCCGACCTCGTAGTCGACACGGATGAGCAGGCGCTTGATGCCATCAAGCGCTTTCTCTCGTATCTGCCCACCAACAACCGCCAGCCGCCGCCGGTGGCAGCCGTGCCGGAGGGCTCTGACGAGCCCGTCAAAGGCATACTAGACCTGTTTCCCGAATCTGCAACACAGGCCTACGATGTGCGCAAGATCATCAGAGCGATCGCGGACAAGGAGAGCTTCTTTGAGGTGAAGGAACGCTTTGGCCGTAGCATTACCACCGCACTCGCCCGCATAGACGGGCGCCCGGTCGGCATCATCGCCAACAACCCGCTGTTCAAAGGCGGGGCGATGGAAGCGGACGCGTGCAACAAGGCGACCGACTTCATCGTGCTGTGTGACTCCTACAACGTGCCGCTCGTCTTCTTACAGGATCAGCCCGGTTTCCTCATCGGGCCCGAGGCCGAGAAGCGCGGCGTCATCGGCAGAGTGATCAACTGGATGAATGCGCTGCTCCAGGTATCGGTGCCGAAGATCAGCATCATCCTGCGCAAGAGCTATGGCCGCGGCTTCATCAACATGGGCGGCGCGGGCATTGCGGACGAAATCGCCGCGTGGTGGACCGCCGAGGTGAGCTTCATGAACCCGCGCACGGCGGTCACGGTCGTGCACGGAATCAAGGAAGAAGACGATCCGGAGCGTTTCGCGAAATTGCTCGCGGACATGGCGCGCACCGGCGGAGCCTATGATCTCGCCGCCGTCTATGGCGTGAAAGAAGTGCTCGACCCGCGCGAGACCCGCGAATACCTGAAGGAAACACTCGATACGCACACGCTGCGCCTTTCGTCCGGTGTCGGCCAGCATCGGCTCGCGAACTGGCCGACGAGTTATTGATGCAGCAGCGCGAGACATGGACATGAAACAACAGATCCTGCATTTTATTATTATCGCCGTCGCCTTGCTCGCGGTGGCGGGCGC
>JAIESJ010000215.1 GCA_019746155.1 Burkholderiales bacterium | reverse complement strand
TAGGAGTTTGTCGGGACTTGGGTTCGACAAACTCCTGAAATGAAAAAAACCAAATGAATGACCTGCATTGATGTCTCGAATCTCCGCTCTCGTTGCCTCACCCTTGATCCCTCTACCCCTCAAGTACCCGTCAAGTACCCGTCGAGCGGGTATTAAAAAGAAGGGTGAGGAATTGAGCGTGTCATGCGGTTAAGAAAAGCTCAATAAGCAGCCTGGCGCCGAAGCGTCGATCGACGGCGATCCGTTAACGCTACGCGTTCCGGTGAATGGGGCCAAGTCCGACAGGCTGCTAGGTCCGCTGCCGTGATTTCTGATGGTCCGAGGGCGGGCAGAGGGCCGTAGAACGGGAATCCCTTCCCGCCGGGTCGTTGGCAGAGGCGCGCGGACCCGTTTCGAAATCAGCGGGTTAATGTGACTTGTTTATCAATCGGTCGCAAAGGTGAGACGCGGCGGGGCGATGCGCCGGAACAGGATGTCGCCGTAGTAGGCGTGCACGTTCTCGCCGGTGTTGTCGGTGTCGGTCATGATGCCGATCGAGGTGATCCGGCCGGGCTCTTCGCCGAACACCCGCTTGTAGTCTTCATAGACGTTGCGCGTGACTTCCTGCCAGTGGCCGACCTTGTCGCGCCCCGATTCGGCGACAATCATCCTGATGCGCGAAGTATGCCGGTTGGGAATCACGCTGTCTTTGGGCGCGCGGTTTTCCCAGATGTACATGAGCGTGGCGTAAGGCAGATCCTGCCCGGTCAGAAGCCGGATGTGGTCGAAGAACATGCGGTCGTCGAGCGCTAGCCGCTCGATGTCGCCGTCGAAACTCACCACCACGCGCACGGGAGAATCCTCGGTATGCTTTTGGGTATTGTCGGCGGTGGCGATGAGCGCCGTCGTTTTCCATTGCCATTGCAGCAGCGGGTATTGCCGCGGATCGAGCTTAAGCGGGTGAATCAGGCCCGAGGCCGAGGCTTGGGCGCTGGCCTTGACGACTATCCTGCCGGCGTCGTCTACCAGCCGGTACTGGGTCGGTTTCTTGAATCGGGACAGTGCCCACGGGCGCCAGCCACCGGGCACGCCCTCGCCCGGCGGGTTATCGGAGAAGCTCTTCACATAGGGCAGCACAAGCGTTTCCGGCGGCTGCTCGACCGGAATGCTCGCGCAACCGGCGGCCAGCGCCAGCGCGAAAGCCGCGATGATTCTGCCCGTTTTGCCCATGTTTTTATTACGTCATTGTTTTTTGAAACTTGAGCGCCGATTGTAAACGAGAATTCATCCCGCCGCCGGGGCATTCCGGCTACGGATTCAGCACCAGTTGCTCGCGAGCGAGCGGCGGGTTTTTGGCGAAGTAGCGCTTGATGCCGCCGAAAATGGCCTCGGCCATCTTGTCCTGGTAGGCGTCGTCCTTGAGTTTTTTTTCCTCGTCGGGGTTGCTGATGAAGGCGGTCTCAACCAGGATCGAGGGGATATCGGGCGATTTCAGCACCGCGAATTCGGCTTGTTCGACATGGGGCTTGTGCAGGGTGTTGATCTCGCCCAGCTGAGATAGCACCGCCTTGGCGAGCTTCAGGCTGTCGTTGATGGTCGCGGTCTGCGACAGGTCGAGCAGCGTCTGCTTGAGGTAAGGATCCTTCACGTCGAGATTGACGCCGCCGATGAGATCGGCTTCGTTCTCGCGCCTGGCGAGCCAGCGCGCCGCCGCCGAAGTCGCGCCGCGCTCGGAAAGCGCGAATACCGACGAGCCGCGCGCGTGCGGCTTGATGAAGGCATCGGCATGGATGGACACGAACAGGTCGGCATTCACGCGCCGCGCTTTTTGCACCCGCATATGCAGCGGAATGAAGTAATCGCCGTCGCGGATCAGCACTGCGCGCATGTTGGATTCCTGGTCGATGCGCGCCTTGAGCTTGCGCGCAATGGCCAGCGTCACGTCTTTCTCATGGGTGCCGCGCCGGCCTCGGGCGCCCGGGTCTTCGCCGCCGTGGCCGGCGTCCACCGCGATGATGAGCAGCCGGGCTGCATCGGGACGTAATTTGCGGGGATCAGCGCGCGCAGTCTTGGCGGGCGCGGGGCGGAGGGATTCGGCCTCGGCAGCCGCAGGTTCCTGGCGTTCCGTCGGTGCTGTCGCCGCAGGGGCAGCGGCCGCTTCGGTCTGCGACTGGTACTTGTCGAGAAAGGCGAGCAGCGGGTCGGGCGGCACGAGCGGGTAGAGGTCGAGCACCAGCCGGTGGCTGTAATCGCCGATCGGCGCGAGCGTGAAGGCCTGCGGCTTGACCTCCGCCTTGAGGTCGAAGACCAGGCGCACGGTGCCGGGCTTGAAGCGGCCGATGCGCACCGCTTGCACGTAAGGGTCGCTGGCGCCGATTTTCTCGATCAGGCTGTTGAGCGGGGCGGTGATGTCGACGTCGTCGAGATCGAGCACCAGCCGCTCGGGGTTTTTCAGGCTGAAGAGCTTGGGCTGGACCGGGGCGCTGGTTTCCAGAGTGATGCGCGTGTAGTCGGCGGCGGGCCACACCCGGGCGGAAGTGACGCGGATGTCGGCGGCGTATGCCGTCGTGGCGCCGAGCAGGGCGGTCAGCAACAGCGCGGACCGGACAAATTTGATCAGGACTACGGGGAAAAGCAGGCGGCGCGGCGCTGACGTCGCAGGGGGATGGTGCAGCCCTAATGCTTGAGACGTTCTATACAAAGTTTGCCCGCCTCCGTTTCGGCGAAGATCTCGACACGCCTCCCTGAACCTTCAATCTGCATCAAAATCTTCACATCCGCTGCGGGTAAGCCTGCCGCAGCTTTTTCCGGCCACTCCACGAGACAGACCGAGGCGGAATTGAAGTATTCCCGAAAGCCCGCTTCCCCTAATTCTCGTGGATCATTGAATCGATAAAAATCAAAGTGATACAAGTATAACCTAGAAATTTCGTAAACTTCAACCAAGGTGAAGGTCGGGCTTTTGACCTTGCCCCCGTAACCCAGGCCACGCAACAGCCCCCGGACCAGCGTGGTTTTCCCGGCGCCCAGGTCGCCCGACAGATAAACCGCCATCCCCGGCCTGATGACGGACGCGAGTTCGGCGCCCAGCGCCAAAGTATCGGTCTCGGCTGCCAGAAAGCGCGTCAGGTGGGGTGGTTGAGAGCCTATCTTAGCGATATTCACTCTAGAATGCGGCCTATGCAAGAAAGTCCCGTCAAGCCGTCAAAGGCGATCGATGTCACTGCGCTCGCGCGCGCTATCAAGCAGTGGGGAAAGCAGCTCGGCTTTCAGGAAGTCGGCATCGCCGACTGCGATCTTTCCGCAGCCGAGACGCGGCTTATCGACTGGCTCGACAAAGGCTGGCACGGCGACATGGATTATATGGCAAAGCACGGCGCGAAACGCACCCGCCCTGCGGAACTGGTGCCGGGAACGCTGCGCGTGATTTCCGCGCGCATGAATTATGCGCCGCCCGCCGCCCGCGACAGCTGGGCGGTCGTCAACGAGGCGGACAAGGCTTTCATCTCGCGCTATGCGCTGGGGCGCGACTACCACAAGGTGCTGCGGCGTCGGCTGCAGCAGCTGGCCGACCGCATCACGCAAGAAGTGGGCGAGTTCCGCTACCGCGCCTTCACCGACAGCGCGCCGGTGATGGAAGTGGAACTGGCGCAAAAAGCCGGCCTGGGCTGGCGCGGCAAGCACACGCTGCTGCTCTCCCGCGACGCCGGCTCGTTCTTTTTCCTGGGCGAGATCTACACCGATCTGCCGCTGCCCACGGACCGCGCGCTGGAGGACCACTGCGGCACCTGCCGCAAATGTCTGGACGTCTGTCCGACACAGGCTATCGTCGCGCCTTATCAACTTGACGCACGGCGCTGCATTTCCTATCTCACCATCGAGTCGAAAGGCAGCATCCCCGAGGCGCTGCGGCCGTTGATCGGCAACCGCGTCTACGGCTGCGACGACTGCCAGCTGGTGTGCCCGTGGAATAAATTCGCGCAGACGAGCGGCGAGCCCGACTTCACTGCGCGCAACGGATTGGATAACGTGACCCTCGTCGAACTCTTCGGCTGGAGCGAAGCGGAATTCGATGCCAAATTGCTGGGCAGCGCCATCCACCGCATCGGCTACGAGCGCTGGCTGCGCAATCTGGCGGTGGGGATGGGGAATGCGCTGAGCGCATTGGGCAACGCGCCGGCGTCAGAGAAAATCGTCGCTGCGCTCAAGGCACGCGCCGGTCATCCTTCGGCGCTGGTACGCGAGCATGTCGCATGGGCGCTGGCGCAGCATAAAGGCATTGATTGAAACCGCAGATGAATTCTTCTCAATACCCTTCTTTTCAATACCCGTTCTTCACAATACCCTCTTGAGGGGTGACGGGTGCCTTGAGGGGGGAACTGCTCGGCAAGGAAATCACCCAGCAAGGCTGGCGCTGTTACGCCTATTGCCTGATGAACAACCACTATCACCTGCTGCGTGCACGCGCAGTCAAACGCGCGGAAAACTGGGCGTGGAGCAGCTACCGCGCGACCACCGGCCAAGTGGCCGCCCCGGCTTGGCTGGATGCGGATTGGGTGCTCGGGCAGTTCGGCGGCCGCAATCAGGCGGCGGCCTATGAGCGATTCGTGGCGTAGGGTGTGGGCCAAGCCTCGTCGTGCGGCCAATCTGCCATTGCAAGAGGTTGCCCAACGCGGCAAGGTATCGCCGTCGCGGATATCAAAGATTCAGCGCGCAATTGAAACAGGGCAGCCTTCTGTGTCGTTGCGGGGACTCCTTGATAGGTGCAAGGTCAAGAACTGACCCCTTTATGCTCGTGCTGCGGGAGACGCGGCCACGAATACCCATGTGATAGACCTTCGCGATCTGGGCACGCAGGCAGGTTTCGATATCCCGGAGACTCTCTCGGAATGTGAGCTGCGCGAATGCCATGCAAAGATTTTCGTTTCAATGGCTTGTTTACAAAAAATCAATCAACGTCCGGACCGCAGTGGTATGCTTTAGGCTTTATGGGGCGAGGAGCTTCATGTCATCGCAATTGCTCATTTGCCCTCAAGCTCATACCGGGAAATGCCGTAACATCCGTTACGGTTAATTGATTGTCAATTTTTTCTGGCTCAGGATCCTCGAAAAATGAGTAAGCTGAAAGGCAAGTCGGTAATCGTCACGGGCGCGTCACGCGGCATCGGCCGCGCCACGGCGAAAATGCTTGCCGCTGCTGGTGCCAGTGTGTTCCTGGTTGCCGAGGGCACGCGCGAGGAACTCGAAGCGGCGGTTGCGGAATGCTTCGAGGCGGGCGCGCCGCGCGCCGAGTACGGTATTTTCGACCTGGCCGGCTCGGCGGTGCCGCAGCGCGTCGCCGATGCGGCATTGCGGGCGATGGGAAGAATCGACGTGCTGGTGAACAACGCCGGCATCCGCATCCACGGGCCGTTCGGCGAATTCGTGGACGCTGATTTCGAAAGACTCATCGCCATCAATCTGCGTGCGCCGTTCATGCTCTCCCAGGCGGTGCTGCCGGCGATGCGCGAGCAGGGCGGCGGCCGCATCGTCCATGTTGCGAGCCAGCTGGGCAGTGTCGCCACACCCGGCGCGGCGCTCTACGGCATGGCCAAGGCGGCGCTGATTCACCTCACCAAGTCGATGGCGCTGGAACTGGCGAAGGAAGGCATCATGGTGAATGCGGTCAGTCCCGGGCCGACGGAAACCGAAACCATGCACGAACGCTGGACCAAGGGACCCGAACTGCGCGAGCAGCGCTTAGCCGAGATTCCGCTGGAACGCTTCGGCAAACCGGAGGAAATCGCGGCGGCGATCCTGTTTCTGGCCACTACCGATGCGCAGTTCATTCAGGGCCACAACCTGGTGATCGACGGCGGCTACACCCTCCATTGACCTGAATGAAAAATTTAATAAAAACAGATAGTTATATTGTATTCATCGTGCGCCGCCATGGCGTGATCGGCACAGCCGCGACAGCATGCAGGCCAACGCGGCGCGAGGCGCTCAGGCGCCGAGTGCCGTCGCCAGTTCGCTGAAGTCGCGCGCGACGATGTCCCAGTCCTCCTCGGCCTTGAGGTCGGTTTTCTGGCCGGGGCCGTATTCGGTAGGGCGCGCGACGAAGGCGGTGCGCATGCCGTGCGAGCGCGCGGCGCGCAGATCGTAGTTGTGCGCGGCGACCATCATCACTTCATGCGGCTTGCAGCCGAGAAGCTGAATGGCACCGAGATAGACCTCCGGGTCGGGCTTGTAGTGGCGGAAGATTTCCGCGCACAGGATCACATCCCACGGCAGGCCGCCATGCTTGGCCATGTTGGCAAGACAACTGACGTCGCCATTGGAGAGCGGCGAAATCACATATTTGCGCTTGAGGCGGGTAAGTCCCGCCACCGCGTCGGGCCAGGGATTGAGCCGGTGCCAGACGCGGTTCAAATGCATTCTTTCGCTTTCGTTCAGCCTTTCCAAGCCGTACTTCGGCAGCAGTTCGTCGAGCTTGATGCGGTAGATGCCGTCGACCGTGGTCCACGGCCATTTTCCAGTGCGCACCGCGTCCATGCCCGGCTGGTAGGCGGTTTTCCAGTCATCGACGAAGGCTGCCCAGTCGATGTCCAGCCCTTTCGACTTGCCGAAGGCGAAGAAGTCGTCGATGATGCTTGAACGCCAGTCGACGACGGTGCCGAAAGTGTCGAAGGTGAGCGCCCTGATGCCTTCCGCACGCATCGTGGTCCTTACTTGCTTTCAAACTGTCGTTTGCGGTCGGGGATCTGGCGGCGGATGTCGCGCGCCATCCTCAACGCGGTTTCCGCGCCCTGATAGTAGCCGGCGATGTAGGTTTTTTCCCGGTAGCCGAGCGCGTGATAGAAACTGCGCGCACCGAAATTGTTGGCGCGCAGTTCAAGTTCGATGGTGGCGATGCCGGCGGTGAGCGCCGCTTCTTCCAGCCATGCCATCATCTGCCGGCCGATGCCGCAGCGCTGATGGGTGGGCTTGACCGCGAGCAGTGAGAGGTGCGCCCGGGTGTCGCCGAATTCCATGATTGCGAAGCCGATCATGTTGGCCTTGACCTCGACTACCAGCACATTGGTATTCCGCGCGCGGATTGCCTTTACCACGCGCTCCGGATGCCACGACCAGCCGCGCAGCCCGATCTCGATCAGGTAACGCGACATGACCGCGATTTCATAAGCGTCGGCGGGGGTGGCGAGCCTGAATATGGTAGACATGCTGACAGGAATGAGTTGTCCGTAATATGCCTGACATCAGGATACTGTGGAAAGTTTCGCGCGTCGAGCCTCTGTCGCGACCGGTTGTACAGGGAATGTATGACACAGGGCGCAGTGTCGATTAAACTGGAAATCCGGCCAAGTGCAGACATAACCTGAACGGAGGTTCGCAGTGACGGATAATAAGAGCGCGAACGACAAGGCGCAGGAAATCAATCTGGAAGAAGTGGGCAAGCTGATCGAAGCCCTGGAGCGCGATCTCGCGGGCGTGCGCAGCGGCTCCGCCGATGTGCAGCGTCTGCGGGATGAGGTGGAAACCCTCAAGAACGTGCTCAACTCCCCGATCCGCCGCCACCACTGGGTGCGCGACGGCTTGCACAGTGTCCGCACGGGACTCGAGGACACGCTGGATTCCGCCATGGCCGAAGGCATGAAAGTCGGCCAATACATTTCGGAAATCGGCCGGATACTGGGGCTGTAGGGCCGTCCGCCAAAACCGCAGCCAGGTACGGCGTCAGGGATCATACGCAGGACGGCTCATAGCCGCGTTACGCTTTGCCGGTCTTGGGAATGAATTTCAACGCGATGCCGTTGTTGCGCCGGCGGCAGACCGTCAACTGCGCGTGGCACGGTCTACAGGGTTGCATCCGAGCCAAATATCACGCTACATTGGGTCGACAGAACCCCGCCATTGCCGTGCGCGAGCGCGACTTCACAGTCCTTGACTTGGCGCGCGCCGCATTCGCCACGCACCTGGCGGATCGCCTCTATCATCACCAGCAGCCCGTACATGCCTGGGTGGCAATACGAGAGTCCGCCGCCACTGGTGTTGACCGCGAGTTTGCCGCCGGGCGCGATGGCGCCGCCGGCGACAAAGCGTCCCCCTTCGCCCTTGGGGCAGAAACCCAGATCCTCGAGGAACAGGATGGGCGTGATGGTGAAGGCGTCGTAGAGCGAGAGCATGTCCACGTCGGCGGGCTTGAGTCTCGCCATCCTGAACGCCTGGGGGCCGGACTCGGCCGCCGCGGTGACGGTGAGATCGGGCATGTTGGAGATCGTGGTATGGCCTATGGCTTCGCCCACGCCCAGCACATACACCGGTTTCTTTCTGAGCGACCTGGCGCGCGCAGCGGAGGTGACGATGATGGCGCCGCCGCCGTCGGTGACCAGGCAGCAGTCGCGTACCGTGAGCGGATAGCTCACCATGCGCGAGTTCAATACCTGCTCTATGGTGAGCGGTTCTTTTTCCCATGCGACCGGGTTCATCAACGCCCATTTGCGCGCGGCGACCGCGACTTCCGCCAGCTGCTCGCGCGTGGTGCCGAACTCATGCATGTGGCGCGATGCGGCCAGCGCATAGGCGGAGGCCGGCAGGAACGGGCGGTAGGGCGTTTCAAAGAAATTGTATTCGCGCGGGGAAGCCGCGGCGCGCGAGACGGTGCGTTGCGTGCTGCCGTAAGCGATGACCGCCACTTCGCACACGCCCTGCTGGATCGCGGCCTGGGCGTGGGCGAGGTGCGACATGAAAGAGGAGCCGCCGATCATGGTGCCGTCGAAGAATCTGGGCTTGATGCGCAGATACTCGCACAGCGCCATGGTCGAATAGCGCGACTGGCTGGTGGCGGAGAGCACCGCGTCGATGTCGGAGAGCCTGAGTCCGCAATCGTCGAGCGCCCGCATCGTCGCCTGGGCCATCAGATCGGTCGGGCTGGTGTGGGGCGCGACCTGGCCGAGGTCCGATTCCGCGACGCCGGCGACGGCGACGCTGGCGCGTTGAAGTCCGCTCATTTTGCGCCTCCCCTCTCCCCGTGGAAGAGGGGCCGGGGGTGAGGGTTGGAGAGGTCGGGAGTGAGGGGATCGAACACCGGATAGGGCGGCTGCTTCTCATCGCCCGGATGCATCCTGACCTTGACGCGCATGCCGATTTTGACCTGCATCGGATCGATGTTCTCGACACGGCTCATCATGCGAAAGCCTTCGTCGAGATCGATCAGCGCGACGTTGAGCGGCAGCTCGTTCTTGTAATAGACGACGGTCGTCGCATACACCGTGCCGAATCCCCGGGACACGCGCCATTCCAGGTTGGCGCTGCCGGTTTTCGGCGCGACCACGCGCGGGAAAAACACCGGCGCGTCGTCGTCGCGGCACACCTGGTAGGCGAGCTCGCCCTTTCTGCAATGCTCGATATAGGTATTGAGCGGTGAGCTGTGCTTGAGATCCTGCATGGCTATTCCTTTTTATTAAATAAAAACAATATGTCACATATTCATTCGGTATCGGCTGCCGGGTCGGCGGTATCGCGCTTCAGCGGCCCTGGAATCTAGGCTTGCGCTTTTCCTTGAAAGCGGCGATGCCTTCCTGGTGATCGTGGGTCAGGCGCGCGCCGCACACCGCGAGGATTTCCATTTCCAGCAGCTGTTCCAGCGTAGGCGTGTACATGGCCTGGAACATTTTCTTGGCGAGCACGAGGGCGTAGGTGGCCGAGCCCGCCAGCTCCTGCGCCAGCGCATGGGCTTCCGCCTCGAGCTCGCCGTCGGGCACGACCTTCATCACGATGCCCAGCTCGTGCGCTTCTCTGGCCGACAGCCGGCGCGCGGTGTAGACCAGCTCCTTGGCGCGCGCGATGCCGAGGTATTGCGTCAGAAAATACACCGCGCCGCCGTCGGGCGGGATGCCGACGTTCTTGAACGCCATCAGCAGATAGGCGGTCTCGGAGGCGATGATGAGATCACACGCCAGGGTCAGGCTGGCGCCGACGCCGGCAGCGGGGCCGCGGATCGCCGCGATCACCGGTTTCTCCAGGTGGTGCAGATTGACGATGGCACGATGATGGCCGCGCGAGCGCTTGCGACCGGCGACCACGTCGTAGTTGCCCATGGAGCCGACATCGCCACCGGCGCAGAACGCGCGCCCCGCGCCGGTCAGCACCACCGCGCGCACTGCGTCGTCCTTGCCGAGCGCTTCGAACTGGTCGGCGAGCTCGTGATACATCTCGGCCGACAGCGCGTTCAGCTTGTCGGGGCGGTTCAACAGTACCGTGGCGATGCCGTTTTCTTTCGTGACTTGTATGCTCATTGTTGGCCTTTCAATACGATCAGCGCGTCGGCGGCGACGCCGCGCGGACGCGGAAAACGCGAGAGATCATCGAAATACCTGGCCGTTTTTAAACAATAATCTCCGCGCGGCCGTTGTTGAGCACGGTCACACCGCGCGCCGGCACGCTGGAGCGGAACGAGATTATCGGCCCATCCTGCCAGATTTCGGTGCGTATGGTTTCGCCCGGATAAACCGGCGAGGAGAAGCGCCCCTGCATGCTCTTGAAGCGCGCCGGATCATAGCCGCAGCAGGTTCTGAGAATCGCGTGCCCGGCGACGCTGAAGGTGCAGCGCCCGTGCAGGATCGGCATTCTGAATCCGGCTTTCCGGGCGTAGGCGGGATCGGCATGCAGCGGGTTGTAGTCCCCGCAGAGGCGATAGATCAGCGCCGCCTGCGGCAGCGTAGTCAGATCGCAAATCTGGTGCGGCGGGGTGTCGGGGATGGGGTGCGGATTCGTTGCCGGCCCCGAGGGGCCGCCGAAGCCGCCGTCGGCGCGGCAGAAGATGGTCGAAGTGAGCGTGCAGACGAGCTCGCCGCTCGCCTTGTCGCGTACTTCGCATTCGGTCATCACCAGCGCACCCTTGTCTTTGCCCTTGTCAACCACGCCGGTAATCCTGGTGCGGCCCAGAACCGTGCCCTCGACCGGCAGCGGCTTGTGGATGGTGAAACCCTGTTCGCCATGCACAACGTGGCTGCGCGTGATGCCGGTGTCGGGATGCGCATGCCATGGACCGGGATAACCGAGAATGATGGCCATGGTCGGCAGCGCCTGCAGGTTTTCCTCGTAGACGAATTTGAGCTGGTCGGGATCGCAGGGCTCGGCGCCGAGCCCGACGCCGAGCGCGTAAAGCATGGTGTCGCGCTGGGTGAATTTCTGCTCGACTTCCGGGATCCCGAAATTGATCAGCGCATCGTAATTGATGGTCACAGCGGAACCCCTTCCCTGGATGATGGCGCGGACTTGTCGGGTATTGGGTGTAGGCGGAACCGGGCGCGCGCATCACACCCGTTGCGCGTGCCACATCGGCTCACGCGCGATTATACTATCACAACCTTAACCCGGTTTCAGAAGGAGACGAGATATGATCAAGGTTGGCGACAGGCTGCCTGAAGGCAAGGTGTGGGAGTTGCCGGTAGAGTGGTTCGCAGGCTGCCCCACGGGCGCGGACGAGATCCAGGTGCGGCAGGCCACCCAGGGCAAGCGGATCGTGATGTTCGGCCTGCCCGGCGCCTTCACACGGACGTGAAGTACCAAGCACCTGCCCGGTTTCGTGCAGGAAGCTGACAAATTCAAGACGAAAGGCGTCGATGAGATCTGGTGCCTTTCCGTCAACGACGCCATGGTGATGGCGGCCTGGGGCAAGGACAACAAGGCGTTCGGCAAGGTCCGCATGATGGGCGACGGCAGCGCGCTCTACGCCAAGGCGCTGGGGCTCGACATGGACCTGACCGAGCGCGGCATGGGCGTGCGCTCGCAGCGCTACTCGATGCTGGTGGAAGACGGGGTGGTGAAAATCCTCAATCTTGAAAAACCCGGCCAGTTCGAAGTCAGTTCGGCAGAGAAGATGCTGGAACAGCTTTAGCCAAACCGTCATTTCCGCGAAGGAGCCAGTGTGTTGACCGGGTTCCCGCTTTTCGCGGGAACGACGGATCCTGAAAGAATTTGTTCTGGCTCACCAGGAGGTCACCATGACGTTGATTCTGAAATCCCCTGCGTTTGCGCATAACGGCGCGATTCCCCGGCAATACACCTGCCAAGGAGCCGATGAGTCGCCACCGCTGGAGTGGAGCGGACTGCCCGCTGGCACGAAGAGCCTTGCCCTGATCGTCGACGA
>JAIESJ010000119.1 GCA_019746155.1 Burkholderiales bacterium | reverse complement strand
GTTTGGCTGCGGCTCTCAAGGCCATGGCCTGATACCGGCTTAGCGCGCAGCGGCCCAACAGACGGCGGCGCAGGCCGCCGTATTGTTTTGTGGGATTGCCGCCGGCGTCTGAAGCAGATTGATCCGGCTCACCGTTATGTCGCATGTGATGAATACATACAGCCGTCTTCCCGTCGCTTTCGAGCGCGGCGAGGGCGCCTGGCTGTGGGACACGCAGGGCAAGCGCTATCTCGATGCGCTCGCCGGCATTGCCGTGTGCGGCGTCGGCCACAGCCATCCGAAGCTGACGGCGGCGTTGCGCGACCAGGTCGGCAGACTCGTCCACACCTCCAACCTCTACGGCATCCCCCTGCAGGAACAACTCGCCGACCGGCTGGCCGCGATTTCGGGCATGGACAAGGTGTTCTTCTGCAACTCGGGCTGCGAGGCTAATGAAGCCGCGATCAAACTCGCGCGCTATTACGGGCACCAGAAAAAAATCGAGTCACCGGCCATCGTGGTGCTGGAAAAAGCCTTCCACGGCCGCACTATCGCCACGCTCTCCGCCACCGGCAGCCGCAAGGTGCAGGCCGGCTTCGAGCCGCTGGTCGCCGGTTTCGTGCGCGTGCCGTTCGACGATCTCGACGCGGTGAAGCGCGTCGGCGAGAACAACCGCAATGTCGTCGCCGTGCTGGTCGAGCTGATCCAGGGCGAAGGCGGCATCAATGTCTGCGGACCCGATTACCTCAAGGGCCTGCGCGAAATCTGCGACGCGCATCAGTGGCTGCTCATGCTCGATGAAGTGCAAAGCGGCACCGGCCGCACCGGCAAGTGGTTTGCGTTCCAGCACTCCGGCGTCATGCCCGATGTGGTCACGCTCGCCAAGGGACTGGGCAACGGCGTGCCGATCGGCGCCTGCCTCGCCGCCGGCGCCGCAGCCAGCCTCTTCAAGCCCGGCAGCCACGGCTCGACCTTCGGCGGCAATCCGCTCGCGTGCGCCGCCGCGCTGGCGACGCTCGCCGTCATCGAAGAAGAAGGCCTGATGCAGAACGCGGTGGATATCGGCGGCTTCATCCGCGCCGGCTTCGCCGCGCGGCTCGCCGGCAATCCCGGCGTCAGGGACATCCGCGGCGCCGGCCTGATGATCGGCATCGAGCTCGCGCATCCCTGCGGCGAGCTCGTGCAGCAGGCGCTCGACAGGGGCTTGCTGATCAACGTCACCGCCGACAACGTCATCCGGCTGCTGCCGCCGCTTAACTTCACGCGCGAGCAGGCCGGGCTGGTCATCGACATGCTGGCGCCGCTGATACTCGATTTCCTGTCCAGGCAGCCCGCACCGCAGCCCGCCGCCCAGCCCGCTTAGGCGACCTCCTACCTAACAGCTTATCGCAAGCCGCGCCTCATGCAAGAAGTCAGGCATTATCTTCAGTTCAAGGACTTTGACCGCGAGGAGTACGAGTACCTGTTCGCGCGCACGCGCTGGATCAAGGACCGGTTCAAGCGCTACGAGCCGTACCAGCCGCTGAACGACAGGACGCTCGCAATGGTGTTCGAGAAGCACTCGACGCGCACCCGCGTGTCCTTCGAGGCCGGCATGAACCAGTTGGGCGGCTCGGTGATCACGCTCATGACGCGCGACACCCAGCTCGGACGCGGCGAGCCGATCGAGGACGTCGCGCGCGTCATCACGCGCATGGTCGACATCGTCATGATCCGCACTTTCGAGCACGAGATCATCGAGCGCTTCGCCGCGCATTCGCGTGTGCCGGTCATCAACGGCCTCACCGACGAGTATCACCCGTGCCAGATCTTGGGCGACATCTTCACCTACATCGAGCAGCGCGGTTCGATCAGCGGCAAGACCGTGGCGTGGATCGGGGACTCGAACAACGTGTGCCACACCTGGATGCAGGCGGCCAAGATTTTCGACTTCAACTTTCACGTCGCAAGCCCGCCCGGCTACGAACTGGAACCGGAGCGCGGCGAGAGCTACGAGAGCGCGCATCTCGAGCTGTTCAACGATCCGATGGAAGCGGCGCGCGACGCCGATCTCGTCACCACCGACGTATGGACCAGCATGGGCTTCGAGGACGAGACCAGTGAGCGCAGGCAGGATTTCGCGGATTTTTGCGTCGATGCGGAAATGATGGCGGCCGCCAAACCCGATGCGCTGTTCATGCACTGCCTGCCCGCTCACCGCGGCGAGGAAGTGGAGGCCGAGGTGATCGACGGGCCGCAGAGCGTGGTGTGGGACGAGGCCGAGAACAGATTGCACACGCAAAAGGCGCTGCTGGAATACCTGTTGCTGGGAAAAGTAAAAATATGAGTAAAATCAATAAGTTAGTTCTCGCCTACTCGGGCGGACTGGACACCTCGGTGATCCTGAAATGGCTGCAGGACACCTACGGCTGCGAAGTCGTGACCTTCACCGCCGACATCGGCCAGGGCGAGGAGCTCACTCCGGCGCGCAGGAAAGCGAAGATGTTCGGCGTGAAGCAGATTTTCATCGAGGACCTGCGCGAGGAGTTCGTGCGCGATTTCGTGTTCCCGATGTTCCGCGCCAACGCGGTCTACGAGGGCGAGTACCTGCTCGGCACCTCGATTGCGCGGCCGCTGATCGCCCAGCGCCTGGTCGAAATCGCGCGGAAGACCGGCGCCGACGCCATTGCACACGGCGCCACCGGTAAAGGCAACGACCAGGTGCGTTTCGAACTGGGGGCCTACGCGCTGATGCCCAACGTCAGGATCATCGCGCCGTGGCGCGAGTGGGACCTGCTGTCGCGCGAAAAGCTGCTCGATTACGCCGAAAAGCACGGCATCCCCGTCGACTACAAGAAGAAAAAAGGCGGCGGCGCGCCCTATTCGATGGACGCCAACCTGCTGCACATCTCCTACGAGGGCGGCATTCTCGAGGATCCCAACTACGAGCCTGAAGAGTCGATGTGGCGCATCACGGTGTCGCCCGAGAAAGCGCCCAACCGTCCCGAATACGTCGAGATCGAATACCGCAAAGGCGACATCGTTGCGATCAACGGCCGGAAGATGACGCCGGCGCAGGTGCTGACGAAACTCAACCGGCTCGGCGGCAAGCACGGCATCGGGCGCCTCGATCTGGTCGAGAACCGCTATGTCGGCATGAAATCGCGCGGCTGCTACGAAACCCCCGGCGGCACCATCATGCTCAAAGCGCATCGCGCGATGGAATCGATCACGCTCGACCGCGAGGTGCTGGCGCTGAAGGACGACCTGATGCCGCGCTATGCGCGCCTGATCTACAACGGCTACTGGTTCAGCCCCGAGCGCCGGCTGCTGCAAACGCTGATCGACGAGTCGCAGAAACCCGTCAACGGCAAGGTGCGCGTCAAGCTCTACAAGGGCACCGTGCTGGTCGTCGGCCGCGAATCGGAATCGGATTCGCTGTTCGATTCGACCATTGCCACTTTCGAGGACGACAAGGGCGCCTATAACCAGGCCGACGCCGCGGGTTTCATCCGGCTGAATGCGCTCAGGCTGCGCATCGCCGCCAACCTGAAAAATAAAAAATAACCATTTTGGAGGTTAAATGCCCAAGTTCGACAACGTCAGTGTCGTCAAGAAAGCGAACGTCTACTTCGACGGCAAATGCGTGAGCCACACCGTTTACTTTCCGGACGGCAGCCGCAAGTCGGTCGGCGTCATTTTTCCGAGCGTGCTCACGTTCAAGACCGGCGAGCCGGAACTGATGGAAATCACCGCCGGCAGCTGCCGCGTGCGGCTGCCGGGAGACCGCGACTGGCGCATCTGCCGCGCCGGCGACAGCTTCCGCGTGCCCGCCAACTCGAGCTTCGACATCGAGCCGCTGGAGACGCTCGATTACGTCTGCCATTTCGGCTGAGCCCGGGATTTTCAGCATGACCACCATCGCCGTCGTCAAAAAGAATGGCTGTGCCGCGATCGCCGCCGACACCATGACCAAATGGGGGTCGGGCAAGGAGACCGCGGAGTACATCGTCAACCACTCCAAGATCCTCAAGGTCGGCGACAGCTATCTCGGCGTGACCGGCGACGCGACGTTCAAGACCATCCTGCGCGATTATTTCGCCCGTCCCAAGGTCTACGCGCATTTCGCAACCCCGCTCGAGATTTTCAAGACCTGGCAGAAGTTGCACGCCGCGCTCAAGCACGATTACTACCTTCTCACCGGCGGCGAGGAAGAGGAAGCCCTGGAATCGACACGCATCGACGTGCTGATTGTCAACCCGCACGGCATTTTTGGCGTCGCCGCGCACCGCACGGTGCAGGAATTCTCGAAGTTCTACGCCTTTGGCAGCGGCAGCGATTATGCGCTGGGCGCGCTGTATGCGACTTACGGCCAGCCGCGCAAATCCGCCGAGGAAATTGCGCGGCTGGCGATCGAAACCGCCGCCGAATTCGACGACGGCACCGGACTGCCGGCCACTTCGTATGAGGTAAAATTGCGTCACAGGTAACATCAAGGGAGCCGCACATGCCATCATTCGATATCGTTTCGGAAGTAAATCAGGTCGAAGTGCACAACGCGGTGGACCAGTGCAACAAGGAGATCTCCAACCGCTTCGACTTCAAGGGCTCGGACGCAAGGGTCGAGATCAACGAGAAGGAGAAGATTCTCGCCGCCTTCGCTGACGACAACTTCAAGCTCGACCAGTTGCGCGACGTGCTGACCGGCAAGCTCGCCAAGCGCGGCATCGACGTGCGCTGCCTGCAGCTCGGCGCCGTCGAGAAAATCAGCGGCAACAAGGTCAAGCAGAACATCACCGTGCGCGAGGGGATCGAGCAGGAGATGGGCAAGAAGATCGTCAAGCTCATCAAGGACAGCAAGATGAAGGTCCAGGCGAGCATCCAGGGCGATGCGGTGCGCGTATCCGGCGCCAAGAAAGACGTACTGCAGGAAGTCATCACGCTGCTGCGCAAGTCGATCACCGACTTTCCGCTGCAGTTCAAGAACTTCCGCGATTAAGCCCGTGATGGGTAATGCGTAATGCGTAATGGGCTAACGGTTTTAACCCATCACTCGTTGCCCATTACTCATCATCAGTCTCTGAGGCCCTCGATCCATCGCCCGTAGATGCGGTCGGCGATGGCGTTGAGCACGCTGACCTTGCGCTCGATTTCATCCAGCATCTCTTCCGGCGTCTGCACTGAAGGCATGCGCGACGCAAGGGACTTTACTTCCTTCTGCCAGTCCCGGCACCAGGTGCGGACAAGTTCTTCGGTCATTTCCACGTGGCATTGCATGCCCAGGTGCTTGCCGGTCACGAACGCCTGGTTCGCGCAATAGGGGCTGGAGAGCACGCGTGCAGCGCCGGGCGGAATGCTGAAGGTCTCGCCGTGCCAGTGAAAAGAATCGAATGAGGCGGACGGCGCCCCGAACCATTCGCTCGCCACCGGATGGCCGACAACCTCGACCCGCCCCCAGCCGATTTCCTTCACCGGATTGCGCGTCACCTCCCCGCCCAGCGCTTTGGACATCAGTTGCCCGCCGAGGCAATGGCCGATCACCGGCACATCGGCATCCACGCCGGCGCGGATCAGGTCCAGCACTTCCGGAATCCACGGCAGATCATCGTTGACGCTCATCGGCCCGCCCATGAACGCCATGCCGCCGAAGGCGCGCGGATCGTCCGGCACCGGCGCGCCCTCGTCGAGCTTCACCACCTGCCACGGAACACCGTGGCGCGTGAGATATGTGGCTAAATAACCGGGACCTTCGGTCGCGGCGTGTCTAAAAATGGCAACCGGTTTCATTGTCGGCGTATGTGAGATCGATTATGGAAATGTTAGTTCAGTCGCGGTGATTTTTCTACCTGACACCGCTTGCCGCTCCCGCCGCCGCTGTCAACGTCATCGGTCAAAGGCAAAACCCCGATACCCTCAGACGCTCGATCAGGGCTGCTGGTTCAGCCGCCACAGGCGATCTTCCCGGGCAGTTGGGCGCCCTCTGAACGCCATGAGAACACAAAACGTGGCCAAAGACGCCAGCAGATGCTTGATCGAGTGGCCGCCCAGGACTCCGGTCAGGCTGTAAACGGCCACGTCATAATGCTCCACGACTTTCGCCAACAGGTAGACGCCCAGGGTCGCCCATAAAAACCCCGCATGCAGATACTTCGTTCCATTCAAGACGAGGGTCAGCGGGATCAGAACCAGCGGGAGAAATTGCACCACAACGTACGGCCTGAGGTCGCCTGCCCCGCGCGTTTCGGTAACATACCAATATCCCACGGAGCCCACTCCGGCCAAAATAAACAACCAGAGAAATTTCCCGGCATACCTCACCGGGATACCGTCCCCGATCACCACCGCAAACAGCGCCATGAACACGATAGTCATGGGCAACCGGTCCCATACCAGAGCAGCGGTTGATGGCGCATAGTGATAGTAGGCCGAGCCGACGCCAATCAGCATTACCCCTACGAGAAAAACGATATACCCCGGACGCAGCGCGGCGGGAACCGGACTTCCGGCGCCGCTGAAGTGAAGCCTTAATCCAGCCAGCCCCACGATCAGGAAAGGCAGATTGGTGACCACGTTCCAGAAATTCGGAATGCCGAACACTTCGTGCGCATCCGAAAACCGGTGATACGCAGGATCCTGCGGGATCCGTGGAATGAAAAACATCGCCACGCCAGTCGCGGCGGCAACCGCGACCAGAATCCAGTTCTTCCAGCCGGCCTCAGCCGTTTTCCTGCCGTTGTCCATATCCGGTCTAAGGTCCAAGCGGGCCAGTGCGGCGCTTGCAGCAGAAAATTCCTTTGTCCGGCGCCGTTGCGTTCGGCATGGCAAGGATCATAAACGGCACCCGTAGCTGGTCAAAGGACTGCATCTTGAATCCGCACCCGTACTTTAATTAATGTTATTCGGTTTTCTCGCCCTGCTCCACCATGGAGAGCAGGTGGCCGAACTTGGTGCGCTTGGTCTGGAGGTAGTTGCGGTTGGCGGAGCGCGGCGGGACTTCGATTGCGACGCGCTCGGTGACGGTGAGGCCGTACTCTTCGAGCGCGGCGACCTTGTCGGGGTTGTTGGTCACGAGGCGCACCTTGCGCACGCCGAGGTCGAACAGGATGTGCGCGCCGGCCTTGTAGTCGCGCATGTCGGCGGCAAAGCCCAGCGCGTGGTTGGCCTCCACCGTGTCGTGGCCCTGGTCTTGCAGCGCATAGGCGCGGATCTTGTTGAGCAGGCCTATGCCGCGGCCTTCGTCGAACATGTAGACCAGCACGCCGCTGCCTGCCCGCTCGATCATTTCCAGCGCCGTGTCGAGCTGCTCGCCGCAATCGCAGCGCTCGGAACCGAACACGTCGCCGGTCAGGCACTGCGAATGCATGCGCACCAGCGTCGGCTGGTCCGGCTTGATCTCGCCTTTGACCAGCGCGACATAGAGCGTGGTTTCGAGGTTGTCGCTGTAGATCATCAACTGGAAGGCGCCGGCCTTGCGCGTCGGCAGCACGGTGGTGGCGCGGCGGGTGATCTGGCGCTCGTTCTCGCGGTAGGCGACGAGATCGGAAATTCTCAGAATCCTGATGCCGTGCCGTGCGGCGAAGCGTTCGAGTTCGGGCATGCGTGCCATGCTGCCGTCGTCGTTCATGATTTCGCAGATCACGCCCGCGGGCTTGAGGCCCGCCATGCGCGCGAGATCGACCGCCGCCTCGGTATGGCCGCGGCGCGCCAGCACGCCGCCGTCCACCGCGCGCAGCGTCTGCAACCGGCCGGGACGGATGAGATCGGCCGGCCGCGTGTGGTCAGCAATGGCCACCGCGATGGTCCGCGCGCGGTCATGCGCCGACATGCCGGAGCCGACGCCTTCGCGCGCGTCGATCGGCGTGGCGAACGCCGTGCCGAACCTGGTCTGATTGCCGGTATCGTCGGTGATGAGCGACAAGCCCAGCTGCCGCATGCGCCCTTCGGTCAGCGCCAGCGAAATCAGCCCGCGGCCGTGGGTCGCCATGAAATTGATCGCCTCGGGAGTCGCACGCTCCGCGGCAACGAACAGATCGCCCTCGTTCTCCCGGTCTTCGCTGTCGACCAGGATCACCATGCGGCCCTTGCGTACGTCAGGCAGGATCTGCTCGACGATGAACTCGCTGGTTTTCTTCAATTCGCTCATCTGGAAAGCCCGGTCTTCAGTCACAGAGAATTCTTTTCAATACCCTTCTTTTCAACACCCCCTTGAGGGGTGCCTGGAGAGGTACACGGAGAATCAAGAAATCAACCGCATGAATTCGGCGCGCGTTCTCTCCTGCTTGAACTCGCCGGTGAAGGCCGAGGTGGTCGCGATCGAGTGCTGCTTCTGGATGCCGCGCATGATCATGCACATGTGCTGCGCCTCGATCACCACCGCCACGCCCAGCGGCTTGAGCGTTTCCTGGATGCAGTTTCTGATCTCGACCGTGAGCCGCTCCTGCACCTGGAGCCGGCGCGCAAAGGCGTCGACCACGCGCGGAATTTTCGACAGGCCCACGATGTGGCCGTTCGGGATGTAGGCGACGTGCGCCTTGCCGAAAAACGGCAGGACATGGTGCTCGCACATCGAATAGACCTCGATGTCCTTGACGATCACCATCTGCTGGTATTCTTCCTTGAACATCGCCGAGCGCAGGATTTCCGCCGGATCGAGATCGTAGCCGTGGGTCAGGAACTGCAACGCCTTGGCGACGCGCTCGGGCGTCTTTTCGAGGCCTTCGCGGTCGGGGTCCTCGCCGATGTCCTTGAGAATGGCGCGATACTTCTCGGCGATGCGCCGCACCGTGGCCGGATTGTACTGGTCGATCTTGGCGTAGCCGTCCATCTCGTTTTCTTCGAGCATTTTCCTGTTAAGCGTCATGACTGAGATCCGGTGAGCGGTGAGCAGAAAAAACCGGAGAGGCTTGGTGCCCTTGGTCCCTTACCGCTTACCGTTTACTGTTTACTGTTCGCTGGTTTGGCCATTCTACTCCGCCAGCCGCGCGCGGATAGCCTTGAGGATGCCATCCTTGGTAAGCCCCGCTTCCGCAAGCTGGGCGCCCGGATCGCCCTGGTCGATGAACCTGTCGGGCAACCCTATCTGCAGCACGGGAATCGTGCTGCCCCGCTTCTGCAGCACTTCGAGCACGGCGCTGCCCGCGCCGCCCATGACCACGTTCTCCTCGATCGTCACCAGCAGGTCGTGACTGGCAGCCAGCTCGGCGATCAGTTCCTCATCGAGCGGCTTGACGAAGCGCATGTTGGCCACCGTGGCGTCGAGTTCCTCCGCGGCATCCAGGCCGGGCTTCACCATGCTGCCGAAAGCGAGAATCGCAATCCTCTTCGACAGCAGCGCGATCTTTTTCCCGGTGCGCCGGATTTCGCCCTTGCCGATAGGCAGCGCCTGCATTTCCTTCCTGATTTCCACCCCCGGCCCGGTGCCGCGCGGGTAGCGCACCGCCGCCGGGGTGTTCATCCGGAACGCGGTGTAGAGCATCTGCCGGCATTCGTTCTCGTCGGACGGCGTCATCACCGTCATGTTGGGCAGGCAGCGCAGGTAGCTCAAATCGAAGCTGCCGTTGTGGGTGGCGCCGTCGGCGCCCACCAGCCCGGCGCGGTCGATGGCAAACACGATCGGCAGGTTCTGGATCTGGATGTCATGGATCAGCTGGTCGTAAGCGCGCTGCAGGAAAGTCGAGTAGATCGCCACCACCGGCTTGTAGCCCTCACAGGCAATTCCCGCGGCGAAGGTCAACGCGTGCTGCTCGGCGATGCCGACGTCGAAATAGCGCTCGGGATACTGCTCCGAAAACCTCACCAGCCCGGAGCCTTCGCGCATCGCCGGCGTAATGGCCACAAGCCGCTCATCGAGCGCGGCCATGTCACACAGCCAGTCGCCGAAGATCTGGGTGTAAGTCTGCCTGCCGCCGGACTTGCCGCCGACGATGCCGCTGGTCGCGTCGAACCTGGACACGCCGTGATAGAGCACCGGATCGGCCTCGGCGAGCTTGTAGCCCTGCCCCTTGCGCGTGACGACATGCAGAAACTGCGGACCTTTCAACTGCCTGATGTTGCTGAGCGTCGGGATCAGCGCGTCGAGATCGTGGCCGTCGATGGGGCCGATGTAGTTGAAGCCGAATTCCTCGAACATGGTGCCCGGCGTCACCATGCCTTTCACGTGTTCCTCGGCGCGGCGGGCGAGCTCGCCCAGCATTTTTTCGCTGGCGCGCTTGGCCGCGGTGTAGAAGCGCCCCGACATGAGCTTGGCGAGATACTTGTTGAGCGCGCCCACCGGCGGCGAGATCGACATGTCGTTGTCGTTGAGTATCACCAGCAGGTCGGCATCGGTATCGCCGGCGTTGTTGAGCGCCTCGAACGCCATGCCGGCGGTCATCGCGCCGTCGCCGATGATGGCGACACAGTGGCGGTTCTCGCCTTTCAGCTTGGACGCCACCGCCATGCCCAGCGCGGCGCTGATCGAGGTGCTCGAATGCGCCGTGCCGAAAGTATCGTACTCGCTCTCCTCGCGGCGGGGGAAGCCGGAAATGCCGCCCCACATGCGCAGCTTTTTCATGCCTTCGCGGCGGCCGGTGAGAACCTTGTGGCCGTAGGTCTGGTGCCCCACGTCCCATACCAGGCGGTCGTACGGGGTGTCGAAAACATAATGCAGCGCTATGGTCAGCTCCACCGTGCCGAGATTGGACGACAGATGTCCGCCGGTCTGGCTGACCGACTCGACCAGGAACTGGCGCAGCTCGTCGGCGAGCCGCGGCAGCTGGCTCTTTTCAAGCTGCCGCAGCTCGTGGGGATAATTGATCGATTTCAGCAATTCGTACATTTTAGAATTTTCGTAGCACGATAAAGTCCGCGAGCTGCCGCAGCCGCAGCGCGCGCGCACCGAGACCATCCAGCGCCCTGAGCGCATCGTTGCGCAGCTCCTCGGCAAGTGTTCTGGAGCGTGCCACGCCCAGCGCGCTCACATACGTGGGCTTGCCCTGCCGCGCGTCCTTGCCCGCGGTCTTGCCGAGCGTCGCGGTCGGGGCTTCGGCATCGAGCACGTCGTCGACCACCTGGAATGCAAGCCCGATGCATTTGGCGAAATGATCGACCTGGGCGAGCGCCTTGTCATCAAGGCCGTTGCCGCAGCGTGCGCCGAGCAGCGCCGCGGCCCGGATCAGCGCCCCGGTCTTGTGGATATGCATGAATTCAAGTTCCGGTACCGACAGCGTCTTGCCCACGGCTTCGAGATCGATGGCCTGGCCGCCCGCCATGCCGCGCGATCCCGACGCTGCCGCGAGCAGCCTGACCATGTCGAGCTGCATCGCGACATCGTCCGCGAGACGATACTCGCTGAGCAGCTGAAAAGCGAGGCTTTGCAGCGCATCGCCCACCAGCAGCGCGGTGGCCTCGCCGTATTCGACGTGGCAGGTCGGCTTGCCCCGGCGCAGCACGTCGTCATCCATGCACGGCAGATCGTCATGCACCAGCGAGTAGGCGTGAATCAATTCCACGGCCGCTCCCGCGATCGCCGCGCGCTCGGGGTCCGCCTGCGCGAGTTCCCCCGCCGCAAACGCGAGCAGCGGCCGCACGCGCTTGCCCGCACCCAGCACGGCATAGCGCATCGCCTGATGCAGGCGCTGCGGCGCGATGCCGGGAGCCGGCAACAGGCTTTGCAGCAGCGTCTCAATGCGGCTCTGCCGGGCGTGCGCCCAGCTTTGAAAGTCGGTGGAGGCGTCCACAGCTTATTGCTCGGCAGCGCCGAAATTTTTCAGGACGTTGTCCTCGAGGATCTTGACCTGCTGCTGCGCGTCCTGCAGAGCCGTCTGACAGAACTTGAGCAATTCGGCACCGCGCTTGTAGGCAGCGAGCGCTTGCTCGAGCGGCATCTGGCCGGCTTCCATGCTGGCAACGATACTTTCCAGCTCCGCCAGCGCCGTTTCGAAGGTGGGATTGTTCTGGGTTTTTGCAGGCTTGGACATGGGGGCCGACCGCCCTCGTTGGCGAAACTGAAAGGGTAGCGCAATCAGAGGCTTGCGGTCAACGCGTGCGGTAAGGAATGGCGTTTGCGCACGACTGATCCCGCAGTCGCCGGATTTGCCCGCGGTGGTGGATGTGCAAAAATTCATCAAAATGGGCGTTGTACGCGGTCTTGTGCAGGTATTCATGTCATGCTG
>JAIESJ010000276.1 GCA_019746155.1 Burkholderiales bacterium | reverse complement strand
TGATCGTCGATCGCATGGACCTCGAATTCGGTCCGGGGTTCACCGTGCTCACCGGCGAGACCGGCGCCGGCAAGTCGATCCTGATCGACGCGCTGGCACTGGTGCTGGGCGAGCGTGGCGAGGCGCTGGTGGTGCGCAAGGACGCGAAGCAGGCCGAGATCAGCGCGGAGTTTGATGTCGGCGCGGATGCGGACTTGGCGCGGTGGCTGGAGGCGAACGGACTTGCCGGCGACGAGGGCGTGTGCCTGATGCGGCGCGTGATTGACGCCGCGGGCCGCTCGCGCGGCTTCATCAACGGCCGCGCCGCGACGCTGGCGCAACTCAGGGAAGCAGGCGAATTCCTGGTCGACATCCACGGCCAGCACCAGCACCAGTCGCTGCTGCGCGCCGCGGCACAACGCGAACTGCTCGATGCCTACGGCGGAATGGACGAACAGGCCGGCAGGGTGGCGCAGGCGTACCGCGAATGGCAGCAGCGGCGCGAGCGACGTATCGCTTTCGAAGCCGACGCCGCGGCGTTCGCTGCCGAACGCGAGCAGCTCGAGTGGCAGGTGCGCGATCTCGAAGCGCTCAACTTCAGCGCCGGCGAATGGCAGTCGCTTACCGCCGAACATGCCCGGCTCGCGCATGCCGCGAGCCTGATCGAGGCGGCGCAGTACGGGCTTGACGTGCTGTCGGAAGGCGAGAGTTCCAGCCTGTCGCAGGTCAACGGCGTGATCGCGCGGCTCAACAACCTGATCGAGCACGACGCCTCCCTGCGCGGGATCCTCGACGTGCTGGAGCCGGCGCAGATCCAGCTTCAGGAAGCGGTCTATGCGCTGCGTCATTACGGCGAGCGGCTGGACGTCGATCCGCAACAGCTGCGCGAGACCGAGCAGCGGCTCGATGCGATCCACTCCGCCGCGCGCAAGTACCGCGTGTTACCTGAGCGGCTGCCCGATACGCTGGAGCAGGCCCGGTCGCGGCTCGCCGAACTGGGCGGCGGCGGCGATGCCGATGCGTTGCGCAAACTGGAACAGGAAGCGTACGCGGTATGTCTCGCCGAAGCGAAACAGCTCTCTGTCGGGCGCAAAAAAGCGGCAAAAAGGCTCTCCGGTCAGGTAAGCGAGGCGATGCGGGACCTGGCGATGGCGGGCGGGGCGTTCGAAGTCGTGCTCAATCCGGGGGACGAAGTGGGTTTGCACGGCATGGAACAGGTGGAGTTTCTGGTTGCGGCGCACAAAGGGATGGAACCGCGGCCGCTGGCGAAAGTCGCCTCGGGTGGCGAATTGTCGCGGATCAGTCTTGCAATCCAGACCGTGGTGAGCCAGGTGGCACAGGTACCGACGCTGATTTTCGACGAAGTCGACGCCGGCATCGGCGGGCGCGTCGCGGAAATCGTCGGCAAAATGCTCAGGCAGCTCGGCAAAAAACACCAGGTGATGTGCATCACCCACCTGCCGCAGGTCGCGGCCTCGGCCGATCAACAGTGGCAGGTCACCAAGTGCATTGCCGACGGCCAGGTGCTGAGCAAGGTCGCGGTGTTGGACAAACTGCAGCGCGTGGAAGAGATCGCGCGCATGCTGGGCGGGGTGAAGATCACCGAGACCACGCGCAAGCATGCGGCGGAGATGTTGGGAGTCAAAAACTGAAAATCCTGAACCGCAAAGGACGCAAAGGATGCGAAGGAAAAACAAAATAACTGCCAAACCTGTCCTCAGATTAAGTTGTAGGTTGGCAATCCTTTGCCGACAACCCGGCGGGAAGGGATTTCCGCCCTTGCGCTATTCCGCGGCCGGATCAGTAATTGCGGCAATCCATTACAATCGCCGCCGCGTTTATTCACCCTTCACCCTTCACCCTTCACGGGTCTTATGCGGGCAGTTGGTCCGGGTGCAGTCGGCGTAGATATGCAGCGAGTGGTCGTGGATCTTGAAGCCGTGCTCTTCGGCGATCCTGATCTGCCGCTTTTCGATTTCGGAATCGTAGAATTCCTCGACATGTCCGCATTGCACGCACACCAGGTGGTCATGGTGCCCGCCCTGGTTCAATTCGAATATCGCTTTGCCGGTTTCGAAGTGGTGACGCATCAACAGCCCCGCCTGTTCGAACTGTGTCAGCACGCGATAGACCGTGGCCAGGCCCGTGTCGGTGCCTTCCTCGAGCAGCTTCTTGTAGACGTCTTCGGCGCTCAGATGGCGGATATTGCTCTTTTCGAACAGCTCGAGGATGCGCAGCCGTGGCAGCGTGGCCTTGAGGCCGATGGTTTTAAGGTCGCTGGGTGAACTCAAGTGATGCGTCCCTGTCGGAATGTGGGCGTGTCAGCTATCATATTCACTTTTGGGTACTTTGGAAACCGCGTGCCGTGCAGGCAGGCCAGGCCGGCGCGATTCTCACAGCCATATTCTCGATGCGAAAAACCATTTTCCTCATGCTGTTGTTGCTGGCAGGCTGCTCGGGCGTGCCCACGATACCCGGTATCGGGCCGTACAAGATCGATATCCAGCAGGGCAATTATGTGACCCAGGAAATGATGGCCCGGCTCAAGCCCGGCATGACGCGCTCCCAGGTGCGTTTCATCCTCGGCACGCCCCTGGTCGTCGATATGTTCCGCACCAACCGCTGGGATTACGTCTACGTTTACAAGAAGGGCGGGCGGGTCACCGAGCAGCGCAAGATTACGGTGATCTTCGAGGACGACAAGCTGGCGCGCGTCGAAGGCGACGTGGTGCCGGCGGGCGCCGGCGACAAGGCGGAAAGCGCTGCCGCCGGTGCCGACAAGTCCAGACCTGCGGCGAGTGCCGCGGCGCCCAAGCCCGAACCGGCCGCCGTGGCGCCTGCGCAGCGCAGCCCCGATCCGACGACGACTGCCGGGGAACCGGTGCGGGCGGAAGCCCCGAAGGCCGAGCCGGCCAAGCCGGAGGGCACTGCGGAAAAGCCGAAAGAAGAAAAATCCAAGGCAGAAAAACCGCAGGAAGAAAAAGGTTTTTTCGGCAGAATGCTGGACAGGATTGGTTTTTGATGAAACCGCCGATTTATGCAGATAAACGCGGATAAAATCGGGTGTACCGGCGGTTGAATGCCTTTTTGATGGGTTCTTGAATATGGCAACGATCAACGTTGCGGTTGCGGGGAGTTCCGGGCGCATGGGGCGGATGCTGATTGAAGCGGTGCTGCATGGCGCCGGGACGCGGCTTGCCGCGGCGCTGGAACAAGCGGGGAATCCGCAGGTCGGAAAGGATGCCGGCGAGCTGGCGGGGTCACCGTGCGGCGTGAAAATCAGCGACGACTTCGAGAAAAGCCTGGCCGGCTGCGACGTGCTGATCGATTTCACGCGGCCCGAGGGCACGCTCGCCCATCTTGCGGCCTGCCGCCGGCTGGGTGTCAAAATGGTAATCGGCACCACCGGCTTCAGCGACGGGCAGAAAAAAACCATTGCCGATGCGGCGCGCGAAACCGCGATCGTGTTTTCACCGAACATGGCGGTCGGGGTCAACGTGACGTTCAAGCTGGCCGAGATCGCCGCCGGAATTCTCGGTGACGAATACGATGTGGAAATCATCGAGGCCCACCATCGTCACAAGGTGGATGCGCCATCCGGCACGGCCCTGAAGTTCGGCGAGATCGTGGCCAGGGCGCTGAACCGCGACCTTGCCCAAGCCGCGGTCCACGGGCGCGAGGGCGTCACCGGCGAGCGCGCCGCGAAGACCATCGGTTTTCACGCGATCCGCGGCGGCGACATCGTCGGCGAGCACACCGTGATGTTCGCGGGCCCGGGCGAGCGCGTCGAAGTCACGGTGCGCTCCGGCAGCCGCACGACCTATGCGGCGGGGGCCCTGCGCGCGGCGCGCTATCTGGCGGGCAAGAAAACCGGCCTGTATGACATGTTCGATGTGCTGGGTCTTAGGTAGCGTGTTATCAACGGAATAGGGGACGGCAGGTTCATCATGCGCAATTTCTGCATCGGGCTGTTGTTGCTGTTCGGCGTCCGGGCCCACGCCGCCGATTTCAAGGCAAGCGATGTTTCCTATCGCAACAAGGATGTTGAGATTACGGCGAAGCTCTACATGCCGTCGGGCAGCGGACCGCATCCTGCGGTGCTGTTCGTGCACGGGCGCCGTGGCTGGGGCGAGGAGGCGGAAAGACAGGCGCAGCGCATCGCGTCCAGCGGTTTTGCGGTCATCGCCCCGGATTATCACAGTCCGCGCTTCATCGAAGCGTGGCCTGTAACTCATGATCCGGCGACCGAGAAAGACGTCGAACTCGCGCTCGATTTCCTGAAGACGTTGCCGCAGGTGCGCTCGGACAAGGTATGCGTGGTCGGGATCTCGCGCGGCGGCTATCACGCGGTACTGCTCGCGGCGCGGCGTCCGGAAGTGGCGTGCATCGTCACTTATTACGGCCACATGGTGAATCCCAACGCGCCCGAGCCGTGGCAGGTCTATCGCTATGCGCCGGAGGTGGACCGGATCACGGTGCCCACGCTGTTCATCGTTGGCGAGGAAGAATTCGAAGTGCGCCGCATGGGCATACGCCGCGCCTATTACGCCCTGCTCAAACGGGGCGTGCCGGTTGATATCGTGATGTACCCCTACGCGCGCCGCGCCTTCGATTTCCGGGCCGATCCACGCGAGGAGGAGAAACTCGCTACCGAAGACGCGGCGCGCCGGACCGCCGCTTTTATCCGAAGCGTGCTGACGCCCTGACTGTTCGCGTGCCTATTGAGTTTTACGTAAATGACGGCCTCGTTGTGGATATGAAACGGGCAGGGCGGCGCGGTCCGAATTGAAGCAGTCCGCGCTTTCGCGTATACTTTCATCCTCAAGTAGCGGGACGGGTCTTAAGCCTGTCCCGCTTTCCACATCTAACCCCGAAAAATCAGGAGCTTGCAGTGTCGCCGCGTACGCCCGCCATCCTTGTGTTGAGAGATGGCACCGTTTTCCGCGGCGCCTCCATCGGGGCCGAGGGGGTGACCGTCGGAGAGGTGGTGTTCAACACCGCGATCACCGGCTATCAGGAAATCCTGACCGACCCTTCCTACTGCCGACAGATCGTCACGCTGACCTATCCCCATATCGGCAACACCGGCGCGAATGCCGAGGATGTCGAATCGGACAGGGTGTTCGCCGCCGGGCTGGTGATCCGCGATCTGCCCATCCGGTCTTCCAGCTGGCGCCAGAGCTGGACGCTGAGCGAGTATCTGAAGCGTGAAAACGTGGTGGCGATCGCCGATATCGACACGCGCAGGCTGACGCGTATCCTGCGCGACAAGGGCGCCCAGGACGGCTGCATCATGGCCGGAGACGTCGATGAAAAAGCCGCGCTCGACGCAGCGCGCGGGTTCCCGGGATTGGTCGGCATGGATCTCGCCAAAGTGGTGAGCTGCGACCGGCCTTATGACTGGGACGAGAGCGTGTGGGTGCTTGGCCAGGGCTACGGCCGGATGCGGAACCCGCGCTTTCACGTCGTCGCCTACGACTTCGGCATCAAACGCAACATCCTGAGAAAGCTGACGGCGCACGGCTGCAAATTGACGGTGCTTCCCGCGCAAACCCCGGCGGAGGAAGCGCTGGCACTCAAACCCGACGGGATATTCCTGTCCAACGGCCCGGGCGACCCTGAGCCGTGCGATTACGCGATCCGCGCAATTCGCAAATTTCTCGATACCGACGTTCCGGTGTTCGGTATCTGCCTGGGCCATCAGCTTTTGGCGCTGGCGAGCGGGGCGAAAACCGTCAAGATGAAGTTCGGCCACCACGGCGCCAACCACCCGGTGCAGGACCTCGATACCGGGCGCGTCATGATCACCAGCCAGAACCACGGCTTCGCGGTGGACACCGCGACGCTGCCATCCAATGTGCGCGTCACCCATGTGTCGCTGTTCGACGGCAGCCTGCAGGGTTTTGCCCGCACCGACCGTCCGGCGTTCTGCTTCCAGGGCCACCCCGAGGCGAGCCCCGGACCGCATGATGTCGATTATTTGTTCGACCGTTTCGTGAAACTGATGGAGCAAAAATAGTAGACAGGATTAACAGGATTTCCAGGATTAAATTCATAATGCATTGTTTTTATTGATTAATAATGTTAATCCTGTAAATCCTGTCCATTGATTCTTCATGCCCAAAAGAACCGACATCAAGAGCATCCTGATCATCGGCGCCGGCCCGATTGTCATCGGCCAGGCGTGCGAGTTCGATTATTCCGGCGCGCAGGCGTGCAAGGCGCTGCGCGAGGAAGGTTATCGCGTCGTGCTCGTCAACTCCAATCCGGCGACCATCATGACCGATCCGGAGATGGCGGATGCGACTTACATCGAGCCGGTCAACTGGCAGATGGTGGAGAAGATCATCGCCATCGAACGGCCCGACGCGCTGCTGCCGACCATGGGCGGGCAGACGGCGCTCAACTGCGCGCTCGACCTGGCGCGCCAGGGCGTGCTCGAACAATATGGCGTGGAAATGATCGGGGCCTCCAGGGCAGCGATCGACAAGGCCGAGGACCGCGAGAAGTTCAAGGCGGCGATGGCCAGGATCGGGCTGGAGAGCCCGCGCTCGGCATTGGCGCACAGCATGGAAGAAGCGCTGCAGGTGCAGGCCATGGTCGGTTTCCCGACCATCATCCGGCCGTCGTTCACGCTGGGCGGCACCGGCGGCGGCATCGCCTACAACCGCGAGGAATTCATCGCCATCATCGAGCGCGGTCTGGACGCGAGTCCCACCCATGAGGTGCTGGTCGAGGAGTCGGTGATCGGCTGGAAAGAGTTCGAGATGGAGGTGGTGCGGGACAGGAAGGACAACTGCATCATCGTGTGCTCGATCGAGAACTTCGATCCGATGGGCGTGCACACCGGCGACTCGATCACGGTGGCACCGGCGCAGACGCTGACCGACAAGGAATACCAGATCATGCGCGACGCCTCGATCGCCTGCCTGCGCGAGATCGGCGTGGATACCGGCGGCTCCAACGTGCAGTTCGGGATCAACCCGAGGGACGGGCGCATGGTGATCATCGAGATGAATCCGCGCGTGTCGCGTTCTTCCGCGCTGGCGTCGAAAGCGACCGGCTTTCCGATTGCGAAAGTCGCGGCCAAGCTCGCCGTGGGCTACACGCTCGACGAGTTGCGCAACGAGATCACCGGGGGCGCCACGCCCGCTTCGTTCGAGCCGACCATCGATTACGTCGTCACCAAGGTGCCGCGTTTTGCGTTCGAGAAGTTCCCGCAGGCCGACGACCGCCTGACCACACAGATGAAATCGGTGGGCGAGGTAATGGCGATCGGCCGCACTTTCCAGGAGTCGGTGCAGAAAGCGCTGCGTGGCCTGGAGACCGGTGCCGACGGCTTCGACGAGAAAACCACCGATGTCGACGTTATCGAAAACGAGCTCGGCGATCCGGGACCGGAGCGCATCTGGTATGTCGCCGATGCCTTCCGCTGCGGTATGAGCATAGACGAAGTGCATGGGCTGTCGCACATCGATCCCTGGTTCCTCGCCCAGATCGAAGACATCGTGCACCAGGAGCAGGCACTCGCAGGCAAGAATCTGGACGACATGGAGGCGCCCGAGTTGCGCAAACTCAAGCGCAGCGGATTCTCGGACCGCAGGCTGGCCAAGCTCATGAACACGGATGCGTTTGAAGTGCGCATGCGGCGCCATGCCCTGGGCGTGATTCCGGTATACAAACGGGTGGACACCTGCGCGGCCGAGTTCGCGACCCGGACCGCTTACATGTACTCCACCTATGAAGAGGAGTGCGAGGCCGAGCCGTCCGACCGGAGAAAAATAATGGTGTTGGGCGGCGGCCCCAACCGCATCGGGCAGGGCATCGAGTTCGACTACTGCTGCGTGCACGCCGCGCTCGCGCTCCGGGAAGACGGCTTCGAGACCATCATGGTCAACTGCAACCCGGAGACGGTGTCCACCGACTACGATACCTCCGACCGCCTTTACTTCGAGCCGCTGACGCTGGAAGACGTGCTGGAGATCGTGCACATCGAGAAGCCGGAAGGCGTGATCGTGCAGTTCGGCGGGCAGACGCCGTTGAAGCTCGCACGCGATCTCGAGGCGAACGGCGTGCCCATCATCGGTACCACGCCGGACTCGATCGATATCGCGGAAGACCGCGAGCGTTTCCAGAAGCTGCTCACCAGGCTCAAGCTCAGGCAGCCGCCCAACCGTACCGCGAGAAGCCCGCAGAAAGCACTGCAGGTGGCGGAAGAGATCGGTTATCCGCTGGTGGTGCGGCCGTCCTACGTGCTGGGCGGCCGCGCCATGGAAATCGTCTATCAGCAGAGCGATCTCGAGCGCTACATGCGCGAAGCGGTCAAGGTTTCCAACGACAGTCCGGTGCTGCTCGACCGCTTCCTGAACGATGCGATCGAGGTTGACGTCGATGCGGTATCCGACGGCAGGCAGGTCATCATCGGCGGCGTGATGGAGCACATCGAGCAGGCCGGCGTGCATTCGGGCGATTCGGCGTGTTCGCTGCCGCCGTTTTCCCTGTCACGGGAACTGCAGGATGAAATGCGCCGTCAAACCGTCGCCATGGCCAAGGCGCTCAATGTGGTGGGACTGATGAACGTGCAGTTCGCCATCCAGGACGGCACGGTCTACGTGCTGGAAGTCAACCCGCGCGCCTCGCGCACCGTGCCGTTCGTGTCGAAGGCGACCGGCCTGCCGCTCGCCAAGATCGCGGCGCGCTGCATGGCGGGCAGGACGCTGGCGGAGCAGGGGGTGGCGAATGAGATCGTGCCGCCCTATTACTCGGTCAAGGAAGCGGTGTTTCCGTTCATCAAGTTTCCGGGCGCCGACACGATACTCGGCCCCGAGATGAAATCGACCGGGGAGGTGATGGGCGTCGGCGCCAGTTTCGGCGAGGCTTTTGTGAAGTCGCAGATAGCCGCGGGCGACAAACTGCCGGACTCCGGAAAGGTTTTCATCAGCGTGCGCGACGAGGACAAGCTGCGCACGGTCGGCATCGCCCGCGCGCTCGCCAACCTCGGATTCAGCCTGGTGGCGACGCGCGGCACTGCCGCGGCGCTCACCGCAGCGGGGCTTGAGGTGACGTCGGTGAACAAGGTCGCGGAAGGCCGACCGCACATCGTCGATATGATCAAGAACGGCGAGATCGCGCTGATCGTCAATACCGTGGAGGAAAAACGCACTGCGGTCCGCGATTCATACGCAATCCGCCGCGCGGCGCTGCAGCACCGCGTTACCATTTACACTACGCTCTCCGGCGCGCGCGCCGCGTGCAACGGCATGGAGCAGGCGCAGGAGCTGCGCGCTTACATGGTACAGGGATTGCACATGAAGCTGCCCGGGACTGTAAACTAATTCCGGAAATCAGGGACGCAGGATTGCTGGCATGAACAAGATTCCACTGACCGTCATCGGCGCCGAGAAACTGCGTGCCGAACTGCAGGAACTCAAGACCGTGCAGCGGCCGGCGGTCATCAGCGCCATCGCCGAGGCGCGCGCGCACGGCGATCTGTCGGAAAACGCCGAATATGCCGCAGCCAAGGAGCGGCAGAGTTTTATCGAGGGCCGCATTGCTGAACTCGAAGGCAAGCTTTCCAACGCGCAGATCATCAACCCCGCGCTGCTCGATGCCGACGGCCGCTGCGTATTCGGCGCCACCGTCGAGCTCGAGGACGTGACCAGTCGCGAGGTCGTGACCTATCAGATTGTCGGCGACGACGAGGCCGACATCAAGCAGGGCAAGATCTCGATCAGTTCGCCGATCGCGCGCGCACTGATCGGCAAGTATTCGGGTGACGTCGCGGAAGTCCTGGCACCGGGCGGCGTGCGCGAATATGAAATCCTGGATGTCAAGTACATCTAGCGAAAAAAGTGAACGAGTAAATGAGTGAAACCCCCTCACCCCAATCCGGCCCCCTCGCCTGCTGTGCAGGCTCTCCCCCGGCGACGGGGGAGAGGGGGCTTGTTTTTACGCCTTCACCCCTTCACCTCTTCACCCCTTCACTTGCCCGATGAAATCTTTGGCTGACGCTGTGCAGTCCATCGCCGTCACTCTCTGGGTCGGCAGCCTGTGGGCGGTCGGCTATATCGTCGCGCCCGTGCTTTTTGCGCGGCTGCCCGACCGGGTTCTGGCCGGGATGATGGCCGGCAAGCTTTTTACCCTGGTTGCGTATGTTGGCATCGGCTGCGCGCTGTATCTGCTGCTGTTCCGGCTGACGCGCTGCGGCGCCAGGTCATTCAGACAGGGGTTCTTTTGGACAACGCTGCTGATGCTGCTGCTGATTCTGGTCGGGGAATTCGGCGTGCAGCCGGTTCTCGAAAGTCTGAAGGCACAGGCGCTGCCCAAGGAAGTGATGGCATCGGTGTTTCGCGACCGCTTTGACACCTGGCACGGCGTGGCGAGCGGCCTTTACGTGATCGAAAGCGTGCTGGGTATTGCACTGGTGGTGCTGCAGCACCGCGGACTGAAATGAGCGATTGAGTGATGCAGTAATTTAGTGATTGAGCCCAACCCGACGCTCGTGGCTAATCACTGAATCACTTAGTCACCTGGTCACTAGTCGTTTTGGTAGCTGCGCTTGGTCCGGCGCGGCAATTTTCCGGCCTTGCGCCGGGGCCCCGCCTTTTTTTCATCCGGCTCCGGTTTGGGCCTGAAAATGACCAGAATTTTGCCGATGCTTTGTACCGGGCTGGCATCGAGCGCGCGGCAGATTTCGTCCATCAGCGCCGTGCGCCGCTGGCGGCTGCCTTCCAGTACCCGGATCTTGATCAGTTCATGGCTCCTGAGATTGGCGTCGATTTCCTTTTCAACCGCGGGCGTGAGACCGGCGTTGCCGATCATTACGACCGGCCGCAGGGAATGGGCGCGGGCCTTGAGCGCGCGGCGCTCGGGGGGAGTTAACAGGGGCATTGAATAGACAGGATTTACAGGATGCGACAGCGGCATTCTAAGCCATGAAACGCACCAAAACCAGCAAAGCATGGATGCGCGAGCACGTGAACGATCCGTACGTGAAGCGGGCGCAAAGCGAGGGCTATCGCTCGCGCGCCGCCTACAAGCTCGCGCAGATTGCCGGGCGTGACAAGTTGCTCCGCCCCGGGATGATCGTGGTCGATCTGGGCGCCGCGCCCGGTGGCTGGTCGCAGGTCGCGGCGCAAAAAGTGGCGCCCGGCGGGCGGGTCATCGCCGTAGACCTGCTTGAAATACCGGCACTGCCTGGCGTGTCTTTCGTTCGCGGCGATTTTCACGATGCCACCACCCTGGCCGAGCTGGAACGCCTGCTGGCGGGGAAAGCGGTTGACCTTGTGCTTTCCGATATGGCCCCCAATATCACCGGTATTGCCAGCGTCGACCAGGCACGCGCCATGGCGCTTGCCGAGCTGGCGCTGGATTTTTCGGTAAAGCATTTGAAACCACAGGGGAATTTCCTGGTCAAACTATTCCAGGGCGAGGGTTTCGAGAAATTCGTCAAGGCATTGCGCGGAGATTTCGGGCAGGTGCTTGTGCGCAAACCGGAGGCTTCACGCAGCCGTTCCAGCGAAGTTTATGTGCTGGGCAAAGGCTTGAAACGCGGTTAAAACCCCTGTATTGAAGTGGGTTGCTTGCTGCACCGCAGGCAAAATGAGTTTAGAATTGATCCAGTTAGCGTCTATCTATAGTGGCGTAAGGAGCCTCCTTGAATAATCTGATCAAAAATGTCGCGATCTGGCTGGTGATCGCACTGGTCCTGATGACCGTTTTCAACCAGTTCAGCACGCGGCAGACCACGCAGAAGGCGATGGAGTACTCGCAATTCATCGAAGAGGTGAAGCAGGGGCGCATCGCCAAGGTCACGATTGAGGGGCGTGTGCTGAAGGGGATCAAGCAGAGCGGCGAGCGTTTCACGACTTATTCGCCGTCCGACCCCTGGCTGGTGAGCGATCTCCTGAAAAACGGCGTCATCATCGAAGCCAAGCCGGAGGAAGAGCCGTCGCTGCTGATGAACATTTTCGTGTCGTGGTTCCCGATGCTGCTCTTGATCGGCGTGTGGGTTTTCTTCATGCGCCAGATG
>JAIESJ010000314.1 GCA_019746155.1 Burkholderiales bacterium | reverse complement strand
GGCATGCCGCATGCTTCCATTGCCTCAAATACGCCATGGCATTTCCTAAGGTCGGTCACGCCCGAATCGGAATGGGTGGTCGCCCCTGCCGGATAGTATTTGACCGCATGCACCGCGCCGCTTTGCTTCGCCTTTGCAATTTCCCCGGGTTGCGTATTGTCCGTGAGGTAAAGCGTCATCAACGGCTCGAATTTGCTGCCCGCGGGCAGCGCGGCGCGGATGCGGTCGCGATACCCGAGCGCGCGTTCGACCGTGGTGACCGGCGGCTTCAGGTTGGGCATGACGATGGCGCGCGCGAAGCGCCGCGCGGTATCCGGCAGCACCGCGCGCATATGGCCTTCATCGCGCAGATGCAGATGCCAGTCGTCGGGGCGGGTGATGGTGATCCTGTTCATGCCTATTAGGGTAAACGGTAAACGGTGAGCGGTAAACGGTCTAAAGCGTGATTCGTCTTTCTTACCGCTCACGGCTCACCCTTGAGCCTGAGCGCCAGATCATAAAGCTCGTTCCGCTTGCCGCCGGTGATTTTCGTCGCCAGCACCACCGCTTGCCTGAGAGGCAGTTCCGCAAGCAAAACTTCCAGCACGCGCTGCGCCTGGACTTGCTCTTCCCCGTCCCGTGTCACGGGCCGGCCGTCGAGGATCAGCACGAACTCGCCTTTGCGGCGGTCCGCGTTTGCCTCGATCCAGCCGGTCGCCTCGGCCAGCGCGCACGCGTGCATCGTCTCGAACATCTTGGTCAGCTCGCGCGCAATCACGATACGGCGTGCATCGCCGAACGCGGCATGCAGATCCGCGATGCTGTCGACAACGCGATGCGGCGCCTCGAAAAAGACCAGCGCATAGGGAAGGTTTCTCAACTCCGCAAGCTCGCGTTTGCGCTCGGCCGCGCGTGCCGGCAGGAAACCGTAGAACAGGAAACGCGGCGTGGCGAGCCCGGCCGCCGACAGCGCGGTTACCGCAGCGTTGGCGCCGGGCACGGGCGTGACCCGGTAACCGGCAGCGATGGCTGCCGCGACCAGTTGTGCACCGGGATCGGAAATCGCCGGTGTGCCGGCATCGCTGACCAGCGCCACCGATCGGCCCGCCGCGAGCAATGCAAGCACCTGCGGCACCATGCGCTTTTCGTTATGCTCGTGCAGCGCAATCAGCTGCTTTGCTATGCCGTAATGGTTGAGCAGCCGGGCCGTGATGCGGGTATCCTCCGCAGCGACTGTATCGACGCTTTTCAGCACATCGAGCGCGCGCAGGCTCACGTCACGCAAATTCCCAATCGGGGTTGCAACTACATATAATGTCGGCTTTGGTTCCCCGTCGGATTCCCGATGCGCTGCGGCATTTCCCATCGTGGGTCTTTATATGGCTGCTGACGGCGATACTATACGGTGGCGCCACAGCCATTGCCAGCGAAGCCGTCTGAGACGCATGTACCAGACTTTTGTCGAGAAATTCAGCGGGGGTAAACTGCCGGTGCCGGACGATTCCGGGCCATGAAGGGCGAAGCCGCGGAACAGCTCGCTGCCGCATTCCTGCAACGCCAGGGGCTCACCATCGCCCACCGCAACTACCGCTGCCGCTTCGGCGAAATCGATCTCATCGCGCAGGACGGCAAAACGCTGGTATTCGTCGAAGTGAGAAGCCGCCGGACCGAAGACTTCGGCGGCGCGGCGGCCAGCATCACGCAGGACAAGCGCGACAAGCTGCTGCGCACGGCACGCCATTACCTGGCGCAGAGCCGGAGCACATCGCCATGCCGCTTCGATGCCGTGCTGATACGCGGCGAACCGCCGCGGGTCGAATGGATAAGAAATGCGTTTGGCGAATGAGCCGCGCTCTCTATACAATAGCGGCTCGATTCTTTTTGGTACACCCATGGACCTGATCAGCCGCATCAGCGAGAACTTTTCCGAGAGCGCGCATCTCAAACTGCAAAGCATGGATGCGCTGGCAGGCCCGATTGCCACTGCGGCGGAACGCATGGTGCAATGTCTCAGACACGACGGCAAGATTCTCGCCTGCGGCAACGGCGGCTCGGCCGCGGACTCGCAGCATTTCTCCTCCGAGCTTCTGAACCGTTTCGAGATGGAGCGCCCGGGGCTCGCCGCGATCGCGCTCACCACTGATACCTCGACCCTGACCTCGATCGCCAACGATTACGATTACGATCAGGTGTTTTCCAAGCAGGTGCGCGCGCTCGGCCATGCCAACGATCTGCTGCTGGCAATCTCGACCAGCGGCAACTCGCGCAACGTGATTGCCGCGATACAGGCCGCGCACGAATGCCAGATGGGGGTGGTCGCGCTGACCGGAAAAAACGGCGGCAGGATGGGCGAGATTCTGGCGCCTTCCGATATCCACATCTGCGTGCCTGCGACCAGCACGGCGCGTATTCAGGAAGTGCATTTGCTGGCCTTGCACTGCCTGTGTGATGCCATAGATTGTCTTTTATTGGGAGTGGAATAAATGCGCAATATCATAGGGTTGCTGACGCTCGCCGCACTGCCGCTGCTGCACGGCTGTGTCCCGGTAATGTTCGGCGGCGCAGCTGCCACCGGTGTCGTGGTGGCCGAGGACCGCCGCACCGTGGGCACCATTACCGAAGACCAGGGCATTGAACTCAAGGCCTCGAGCCGCATCAGCGAAAAATTCGGCAATGCGCACATCAACGTCACCAGCTACAACCGGATGCTGCTGCTCACCGGCGAGGCGCCCGACGCCGCGGCAAAAAGCGAAATCGAGAAAATCGCGCGTTCCGTGGAAAACGTGCGCGGCGTGTACAACGAAATCCAAATCGCCGGCAACAGCTCGCTTTCGGCACGCGCCAACGACGCGTACCTCACTTCCAAGGTCAAGGCGCGTTTCGTCGACGCCCAGAAATTCAATGCAGTCCACGTCAAGGTCGTCACCGAAGCAAACACCGTCTACCTGATGGGACTGGTGACCCGGCAGGAAGCCAACGCCGCGACCGAGATCGCACGCACCACCAGCGGCGTGCAGCGGGTCGTGCGGGTGTTCGAATACCTCGACTGAATCCGTGAAGGGTGAATCGTATCCCTCGACACCCTGCATGTATTCCGCACCCGCCTTCGAAACCAAGATCTGTCCGCCGCAGGCGCTGGCCGCGCGCATATCGCAGCTTGCACGCCCGCTGGTATTCACCAACGGCGTTTTTGACGTCCTGCACCGGGGACACGTCACCTATCTGGCGCAGGCGCGCGCGTTGGGCGCGAGCCTGATCGTCGCCGTCAATTCAGACGCTTCGGTGAGGCGCCTGGGCAAGGGCGACGACCGCCCGATCAATCCGCTCGCGGACCGGCTGGCCGTCATCGCGGCGCTGGAGTCGGTGTGCCTGGCCACCTGGTTCGAGGAAGACACGCCGCTCGGACTGATTCTTGCGGTCAAGCCCGACGTGCTGGCGAAAGGCGGCGACTGGAAGCCGGGAGAAATCGTCGGCGCCGGGGAAGTACAGGGCTGGGGCGGCAGGGTGCGCTCGATTCCGTTCGCCCACGAACGCTCGACCACCGCGCTGCTCGACAGGATCAAAAACAAAAAACAATAGACAGAATTAACAAGATGAACGGCCGGATTAGGCTTCTGTTCTGATCCAATCCTGTTCCTGAATAATCCTGTAAATCCCGTCCCTATTCTACGCGCCGTCCGGCGGACAGGCCACGGCCTTGATCTCGCTGCCGGGAAACTCGCGCTGCAGTTCGACGAGTCTGGCCACCATTGCCTCGCCCGGTTCGCGCACGAAATACGCGATCTGCTTGAGGAAATTCTCGCGCCGCTCGACGATGGCCGAGCGCACGCCCTTCTCGCGCAGCCCGGCGAGAAAGTTCTTTGCCGCCTCTTCGCTCTTGAAAATGCCGAGCGAAATGGCGTTGCGCCACTGGGTCTGATCCTGCACCGCAAAGAAATCGGTGACGCCCAATGCCTTCAGCTCGCCGATTTTCCTGTCGACCTCGGCCCTGGTTTTGAGGGGCGGGATATAAACCCAGTAGCCGCCGACATCAGCGACCACGCGCTGCATCAGGGGCTGCGGCAATTCGAGCCGGGTAATTGCGGCGGCGGCGCGCGCCGCGTCCGGGCCGGCGAACGGGCCCCATTCAAGGCACGCCGCCAGCCCCGGCGGCGCCTTGGCCTGCGCTGCGGACTGCGGTTTTTCGGATGCCGCGACACCCGTTGCCTTGATGATCCTGATCTTCTCCGGATTGATCTGCAGCAGTGATATCTGGCTGCCGGCGCTGCCCTGCTGCCGCGCCACAAAGGCATAGGCATAAAACACGACGTTGGCCAGCACCAGCAGCAGGAATAACAGTCTCATAGCCTCAAATCGTAAGCGGTCAGCAGTAAGCGGCCGGTAAGCGAGTAAGTCTCATCGATCACTAGTTACCATTGCTTCTTGGTCCACGGCGTTTCGTTTGCCGGTTTCTTGTCTAAAAACAATACGTTAGCTTTAACGCCCTGAGCATAGAAGCGGCCGGTGGGCAGACGCAGCAAGGTATGGACGTCACACTCGTGCAGGAGCTTGCGGCGGATGGTCTCGCCCGCTCCGTCTTCGAACAGCACATTGTCGGGCACGACGTAATCGTGCGCGGCGAGCAGAAAGTCGCCGGTGCCGCAGGCCGGATCGCAGATGGTCTCACCGGGCTTGGGCGCCATGGCATCGACAATGGCCTGGATCAGCGGACGCGGGGTGAAATACTGGCCGGCGCCGGACTTGGTGTCCTGCGCGTTCTTCTCCAGCAGGCCCTCGTAGGCGTCGCCCTTCACGTCCGCGCTCATCACCGACCAGTTTTCCTTGTCGATGAGATCGACGATCAGGCGGCGCAGCTTGGCCGGGTCCTGACAAATTCGCCGGGAGCGAATTTGGGCGCGTGCAGCGCGGCCGAAGGCCGAGGACCAGGGGTGGTCCGAGTCAAATTTGTTCTGGGACTTGTTGAAAATCAGTCCGAGCAGACCCTTTACATTACCCAAGCCTTCAAGGATATGGCGGTAATGGTCGAACAACTCGTCGCCGTCTTTCTTGATGAGGCTCGGCCAGTTGTATTTATCCGAAACCGGGCTCTTCTGGTAATACGGTGCCTTGGTGCGCTCGTCGGCCATCTTGAGGAACAGCAAATACGTCAACTGCTCAGAGCCTGCCCTGAGCGAAGCCGAACGGTAGTCGCCATAGCGAATGCTTGCGCCGCGACGCGCAAAGCAGGGGCCCCGCATAGCGGGGATGCGACTGCGGAGCGGATGCCGGCGGGTCATCGAACACCCTTTAAAAACCGCACATCGCGCGGCACCCGCTTTGGAATTGGCCGAAAGCACGGACCCGCGTCGCGCAGGGCGAGCCGGGATTTCAACTGGCTCACCGTGAATTCCCCGACGAATCGTCCAATCGCCGCCACGGTGCGAACCTTCTGGGCGAACTATTAAGTAATCCTTGATTGATACGAGAACGGCAAGGGACGCACCCATGCCGGGAGGCCGTCCGGTAAGCCCTTGATATATTTATCAGAACAAAAATTCGCTTGCCCTGTCCTTGACCGTACACTACTTGCCGCTCACCGCTCTCTGCTTGCCGGGGTCGAATCGAGCGCGATGCATATCAGTCCCTCCAATACCAGATTATCCACGACCTCGACCCGCGCGTTAAGCTGCGATGCGAGCAGCCCTGCCGCGCCGCCTGACAGCACGACGAGCGGCGCGATCTGTCCGGTTTGCTCCATGTAACGCTGCATGCGCTCGACCGCGCCGGCGAGTGCGTTGACGGCGCCGCTCATGATGGCGTCCGCCGTGGAATCGGGAAAATACGTGAAGCGCCCTTCCTGCAGCTTGAGCTGGGCGGTATTCCGCGCCAGCGACTCGCGCATCAAATCCGCTCCCGGCACGATGAAGCCGCCTACAAACACGCCTTCGTCCGAGAGCGCGTCGACGGTCATGGTGGTGCCGGCGTTGACCACCACGCAAGGTCCCCGGAACAAGTGCCATGCACCGACCAGCGCCGCCCAGCGGTCGGAGCCCAGTTGCGCCGGATCGCTGTAACTGCTGGTGACGCCGCATTGCTGCGCTTCGCTGCCAATCCACTGAGGCATGACAGGAAACTGCGCCAGCGCAGCGGATATCAGTTCCCGCGCGGCGCTGCCGGCGACATTGGAAATGACGATTTTGTCGGGCGGCGGCAGCGCGGCGAGCGCCGCGCCGAGCTGGTCGGCCTCCGCGGTGGCAATCCAGGATTGCCCGGCCCAGCGCTCGCCATCCAACCAACCCCATTTGATGCGGCTGTTGCCGGCGTCTATGGCCAGGACTCGCATTCGCTCATCATAATGGGTAATCACGCATCATTCATCTCAACACCCCCTTGAGGGGTGCCCTTTACCGGTTTTGTGGGCCGCAGGCTGATTTCACCGCTGTGATATCGCCGCATGCCCGCCTCCGTCTCGATCAGCAAGGCGCCGTCCTCCGCCACCCCGCGCGCCCATCCCCGCTCTTGCCGCGCATCGGGCAGGATCAGCGTCACGGCTTTGTCCTGGTGCACGTGATAGTCCCGCCATTCCTCACGAAATGGCGCGAGCCCTCCACGCGCAAACGCTTCAAGCACCTGACGCAATTCCTTCAGCAGCAGCGCGAGCAGCCGGTTGCGATCGAGTGGCCTGCCGCTCGCCGTCTCCAGGTCGGCCGCCGCCTGATCGATGCGGCCGCGCACCGCATCCGACAGGCGCACGTTGACGCCGATGCCGATCACCGCCGCGCTGGGCCCCAGCATGTCGCCGTGCATCTCGATTAAAATGCCGGCGAGTTTGCCGCCGCGCCACAGCACGTCATTGGGCCACTTCAATCCGGCCTCGGCTATGCCCAGCGTCTTCAGCGCACGCATCAGGGCGACACCGGCTGCAAGGCTCAACCCCGACAGAAACCCCGCACCCTGCGTGAAGCGCCACAGCAGAGAGAACGTGAGCGCACCGCCGACGCCTGCGTGCCACGCCCGCCCCATCCTGCCGCGCCCGGCCTCCTGTTGCTCGGCCGCGACCACCAGGGCGCCCGGCGCGCCCTGCTCGGCGCGCTGCATTGCGAGCGTATTGGTGGAACTTATGTCGTCCAGAATCTCGATCGTGAAATGGGCCGCATCATCGCCCAGTTCGCGCAGTACCGCTTCCCGGTCAAGCAGCGACAGCGGCTGCGCGAGACGATAGCCGCGACCGCGCACCTTGTAGACTTCAAGCCCGGCAAGTTCGAGCTCGCGCACCGCGAGCCAGACGCTGGCACGCGACATGCCGAGCGCGTTTCCCAGCGCTTCTCCGGAATGAAATTCGCCATCGGCAAGCCGCCGCAGTACTTTGAATTGCCATGTTTTCATCGTGCCCAAGCTTAGGGGCTCGCCCGCCGTCTGTAAAGGCACTGGCCGCAAAACGGGCCACGCGCAGCTCACGTTCGCCTCGAGCGGCATCGGTGCCGCTGCGCATCGGACGACAGGCGCATCGAAAACCGGGCCCGGCAGCCGCGCTGTCGGATTCACCGCAATTCACCACGAGGATTGAAACCGCGCGAAGCCCCGTATTGCAAATGGCTGCGCGCCGCGTTTTACGCGACACCGTAGCGGCCGGCCGGCTCCAGCAGCGCGTAGCGGTTGCGGCCTGCGGCCTTGGCGCGGTACATCGCGGTGTCGGCGCAGCGCAGCAGCGCTTCCATATCCCGCGCATCTTCGGGGTAGAAGCTGACGCCGATGCTGAACGTGACATGCCGCCGCCGGCCGCGCAGTCTATAGTCGCCGCAGCAGGCGGCGAGCAGTTTTTCAACAACTTTCACCGCCGTCTGCGCTTCGCCCACGTCATCGAGGATGGCGACGAATTCGTCGCCGCCCAGGCGGGCCACGGTGTCGCTCTGGCGCAGGCCCTGCTGCAGCCGCGCGGCAACCTGCCGCAGCAGCTCGTCGCCACCGTCGTGCCCGAGCCTGTCGTTGACCTGCTTGAAACGGTCGATATCGATATAGAGCACGGCAAAGCTGCCGCCGCCGCGCTGTGCCGCGGCCACCGCCCGCGCCAGGCGGTCGTTGAGCAGATTGCGGTTGGGCAACCCTGTCAGGCTGTCATAGAACGCGAGGCCGCTCAGCATTTCGGCGTGCTTGAGGGCGCTGATGTCCTGCAGAAAATGAATGAAATGCGTCACCTTTCCGTGCTCGTCGTGCAGCGGATAAACCGACTCCAGCACATGACGTGCGGCGCCCTTGCGCGCGACGAACTCGGTTTCGCCCTGCCATGAGCCGTCGGTGAGCAGCCGCCGCCGGATTTCGTCCTCCAGCGCCATGGTTCCCTTTCCGCGCAGCTTTGACAAGCTCACGCGCTGCAGCCGTTCAGCATCCAGGCCGAGCAAATGGCGCAAATGGGGATTTGCGTACTCGACCTTTCCGTCGGGCAATGTCACGGCCACCCCGACCGGGATCTGTTCGATGACCTTGTGAAGACCGTTTTTTTGCCAACTCATCGCGGCGCGCGATCCCTGGGCAAACGAAGCGTTATCCATGCAGGCCCGGCGTCCATGTTACTATCAGTTATCATACGTCGCAACCGACAGTAACCGTATCAAGCTCTGCTTGGTGATACTTTCTGCCAGGCATGACGCTCTCGGACGAAAAGCAGGACTTCAGCAAACGGCTGAAAGAGGCCATGCGTCGCTCGCGGGTGGACGCCACCAGCGCCACCCGCATCGCCCGCGAATTCAACCTGCGCTACCACGGCAATCCGGTGACTACCCAGGCGGTCAGAAAATGGCTTTCCGGCCAGTCGCTGCCGTCACAAGACAAAATCCGCGTGCTGGCCGGCTGGCTCGACGTGCCGGCGCAATGGCTGCGCTTCGGCGAGGCCGAGCGCCGGGAAGAACGTTCCGGCGTCGCGGCGCGCCAGGAAACCCCGGCTTACCGGACCGATCAAGCGTGGATGGGAAAGAAATTCGAACAACTGAACGAGCCGCATAAAAAGATGGTCGTGGAAATGATGCTTGCCCTGCTGCGGCTCGAAGGCAAGCAATAGGCGCGCTCCGCCGCGGTATGCGACGCCCCGGTCGATTCCGTGTTGCCCCTTCCCGATGACGCCTCAGGTCGCCAGGCTGCTGACCATATTGTCCTGCCCTTTAGGAAGTCTCCGAACCCCGGGGCAACCGCCGATCAAACCGGCCCCGGCGGTTTTTGCCTCAGGGGGCCCAAAATAAATGGATCGCACACGGCGGGCGCCGGGGCGCGGCATCGTTTAGTTTAAAATGCGTATTTCAGCGCAACCGAAACGCCATCATGTCTGCCGCCAACAAGCCCCGCGCGCCCCAAGCACCGCCGGCCTCGAACTTCATCCGCACCCTCATTGAGACCGATCTCGCGAACGGCAAATACGCCGCCCGCACTTGGGGCGGCAAGCCCGGCCCGGCCGGCACGCACCAAGGCGCGCCCGCCGACCCGGCGAAGATCCGCACGCGCTTCCCGCCGGAGCCCAACGGTTATCTGCACATCGGCCATGCCAAATCGATCTGCCTCAATTTCGGGCTCGCCCGCGACTACGGCGGCGTCTGCCACCTGCGGTTTGACGACACCAACCCGGAGAAGGAAGAGCAGGAGTACGTCGATTCCATCATCGAAGCGGTGAAATGGCTGGGCTTCAGCTGGGAAAGCGGCGGGGTCCCGCATCTTTACTACGCCAGCGATTACTTCGATTTCATGTATCAGGCGGCGCAGTACCTGATCCAGTCCGGCCATGCCTACGTCGACCAGCAGACGCCGGAGGAAATGCGCGCCAATCGCGGCACGCTCACCGAGCCCGGCAGGAACAGCCCATGGCGCGAGCGCCCGGCGGCCGAATCGCTGGCGCTGCTGCGCGAAATGCGCGACGGCAAACATGCCGACGGCGCCATGGTGCTGCGCGCGAAAATCGACATGGCCTCGCCCAACATCAATCTGCGGGATCCTGCGATCTACCGCATCAAGAAGGCCGCGCATCACCGCACCGGCAACAAATGGGGCATCTACCCGATGTACACCTACGCCCACCCGATCGAGGATGCGCTGGAAAACATCACGCACTCGATCTGTACGCTGGAATTCGAGGATCAGCGCCCGTTTTACGACTGGCTGCTCGAACGCTTGGCCGAAGGCGGCCTGCTGCAGCGGCCGCTGCCGCAGCAAATCGAGTTCGCCCGTCTCAACCTCACGTATGTTGTTCTTTCAAAAAGGAAATTAATACAGCTCGTGGAGGAGGGGCACGTCGCCGGCTGGGATGATCCACGCCTGCCGACGCTGGTCGGCGCACGCCGCCGCGGCTACACGCCCGAGGGCTTTCACCTTTTCACCGAACGCATCGGCGTCTCCAAGTCCGATTCATGGATCGATTATTCCGTGCTCGAAGACTGCATGCGCGAGCACCTCAACGAAGTCGCCGAACGGCGCATCGCCGTGCTCGACCCGGTGAAGCTCGTCATCGACAACTATCCCGAGGACAAGGCAGAGGAATGCTTCGCGCCCAATCACCCGCAGCGGCCGGAACTGGGCAAACGCGCCGTGCCGCTCACGCGCGAGCTGTGGATAGAGCGCGAGGACTTCATGGAAAACCCGCCCAAGGGCTACTTCCGCCTGTTTCCCGGCAACAGTGTGCGGCTGCGCTACGGCTATGTCGTGAAGTGCACCGGTTGCGACAAGGATGCGCAGGGCAACGTCACCGCTGTCCACTGCGAGTACGATCCCGATACCAAGTCCGGCACGCCGGGCGCCGACAAGGTCAAAGTGAAAGGCAATATCCACTGGGTGTCGGCCCGGCATGCGTACACCTGCGAAGTGCGGCTCTACGACCGCCTGTTCAGGACGCCGCATCCCGGCAAATTATCCCCTCTGCCTCGGGGAGAGGGTCGGGGTGAGGGTGGATTTGGCGAGGGTGACTGGCTTGCCGACCTCAATCCCGACTCAAAGCGGACCGTCACGGCGCAACTCGAACCGGCGCTCAGGAACGCGCAGCCGGAACAACGCTTCCAGTTCGAGCGGCATGGTTACTTCGTCAGCGATCGCGTCGATTCCAGGCCCGGTGCGCCGGTTTTCAATCGCACCGTCACATTACGCGATTCGTGGGTTAAAGCTGCCGGTCAGCCGTAAGCTGCTGAAGGACGGCTATCGCGTCACGCTCGCCGGACGTCGCAGGGAACTGCCGGAGCAGACGGCGCAGGACGCCGGGCCGCCCGTCAGAATCTGGATGATCACGGCCTGCAGCAGGGCGCTGGCAAAAAAAGGCCGGGGCTCATGGTCTTATTACTGAGGGCACCCAATAGTGCGTAGCCGACGCCCCGGCGGGAAGGGATTCCCGCGCTGCGGCCCGTGCACCATTTCGCGGCCGGATCGGTAACTCCGCGATCCTTAATGCAAAGCCATCGAGATGGCACCAAGGCTCTAAAAGGAATTAGCGGCGAGCGGAGCGGAAACTTTAGTCCGGCGGAGGACGCGGCGCGGCGTCTGCTCGCCGCGAGCGCCGCACCGAGCGCGTGGTCAAACCCGGAAACGCCGCTGCTTGATCGAAATCAAGCAGGCAGGGAACAGGCTCGGCGATAATAAGCACATTTCTCTGGTTCGCCTGCGGTGCGGCAGGATATTCCATGGCTTATACCGCCCCCACCGGGAATTCGACCGGCACGCGTGTACCCGCTCCGCACGGATTCGCGCTGTTTGCGCTCGGCTTCCGGCCGTTCTATTTGCTGGCAGGCGCATTCGGCGCCTTGAGCGTGCTGCTGTGGGCGGCGCAGTTCACCGGCTGGCCGGGTTCCACGGTCGTGCTGCACGGGCCGCAGTGGCATGCCCATGAGATGCTGTTCGGCTATACGTTGGCGGTGATCGCCGGATTCCTTTTCACTGCGGTCCGCAACTGGACGCAGCAGCCGACGCCCACTGGCGCCTCCCTTGCCGTGCTCGCCGCGCTCTGGCTCGCCGGCCGTGTGCTGGCCCTGACACCATGGCCGGCATGGGCGGCGCT
>JAIESJ010000048.1 GCA_019746155.1 Burkholderiales bacterium | reverse complement strand
TCATTACTTCGGTCATGGTGTTTCCCTTTCGGTATCATCTCATGACCTCTTGCACACAAAAAATCTGACAGGCTCCAAGGCGCTGGAGAAAATATCATACAAGATGTGACCCCCTCCACTTGCCCCCCTCCACTGCCCTCCTCCACCCTCCACCGTGTGCCCCCCTCTACTCGTGCTTCCACTTTTCTTGGCGTACCCGTCTTGAGGCCTACACGGAGGTGATTCTTGTATCTTTGTTGTTCTCCGTGTCCTCTGTGTGCTCCGTGCGAACCGCTGTTAGCGGGGTAAGGCGCTGTTATGCTTTTGAACCTGAAACCTCGCCCATTTCCTCCAGCTCGGCGTGCACTTCCAGCCAGCGGTGCTCGGTCTGGTCGATCAGGCGCGCGACTTCCTGCTGGCGCTGCGTCACTTCCCGGAACCTGCCGCCGTCGGGTTCGGCGTAAAGCGCCGGGTCGGCGAGCTGCGCGTCGAGCCGCTGCTTTTCCTCCCGCCACGCCGCGATCCGCCGCTCCAGCTGCTCCGCTTCCTTGGCCAGCGACCGGCGGCGGCCGGACTTCGCCTGCCGCTCCTGGGCGGCCGTCTGCCGCTCTTCCTTGCGCGATACCTTTTCCGCCGCCTGGCCTGCGCCGGCGTTTCCCGCCGCCTGTGTGCTGCGCCGCGCCGCGAGCCACGCCAGGTAATCGTCGAGGTCGCCGTCGAATTCCACGGCGCGCCCGTCGACCACCAGCAGGAAGGCGTCGCACACCGTGCGCAGCAGCGCGCGGTCGTGCGACACCAGCACCATGCTGCCCTCGTATTCGGCGAGCGCCTTGGTCAGCGCGTGGCGCATGTCGAGGTCGAGGTGATTGGTCGGCTCGTCGAGCAGCAGCAGATTGGGCCGCCGCCGCACCAGCAGCGCCAGCGCCAGCCGCGACTTTTCGCCGCCGGAAAACGGCGCGACCGGCGCATCGGCCATCGCGCCGCGGAAATCGAAGCCGCCGAGGTAGTCGCGCAGCAGTTGTTCCTTGGTTCTGGGTTCCTGGCGGATCAGGTGCCACAGCGGCGATTCATTCGGGCGCAGTTGTTCGAGCTGATGCTGGGCGAAGTAGCCGATGGCGAGCCCCTTGCCTTCGAAGCGCTGGCCCGACAACGGCGCCAGCTCGCCGGCGAGCAGCTTGATCAGCGTCGATTTGCCGGCGCCGTTGGGACCCAGCAGCCCCAGGCGCGCGCCGGGCCGCAGTGTGAGCTTGGCGCCTTCCAGCACGCTGTGCCCGCCGTAGCCTGCTGCGACATCCTCCAGCGCGAGCAAGGGGTCGGGCGCGCGCGCGGGCTCCGGAAACTCGAAATCGAACGGTGCGTCAACGTGGGCCGCGGCGATGTGCTCCATGCGGGCCAGCGCTTTCAGCCGGCTCTGCGCCTGGCGCGCCTTGGTGGCCTTGGCGCGGAAACGCGTGATGTAGCTCTCCAGATGCGCGATCGTGCGCTGCTGTTTTTCGTACATCGCCTGCTGTCCCGCGAGCTGCGCGGCGCGCGCTTCCTCGAACGCGGTGTAGTTGCCGGTGTAGAGCGTCAGGCGCTGCGCGCAGATGTGCGCGATGTGCGTCACGCAGGCGTCGAGAAAATCGCGGTCGTGCGACACCAGCAGCAGCGTGCCGCGGTAGCCCGCGAGCCATTTCTCCAGCCACACCACGGCGTCGAGGTCGAGGTGGTTGGTCGGCTCGTCGAGCAGCAGCAGGTCCGAGCGGCTGATTAGCGCCTGCGCCAGATTGAGCCGCATGCGCCAGCCGCCGGAAAAAGCCGCCACCAGGCGCTCGAACTCGGCGTCGGCGAAACCCAGGCCCGAGAGCAGCGCCGCGGCGCGGGCGCGGGCGCTGTAGCCGTCGATTTCATGCAGCCGCGCGTGCAGCTCGCCCACACGATGCCCGTCGTGATCGGCCTCGGCCGAAGCTTCGAGCACGGCGAGCTCGCGCTCGATCGCGCGCAACTCGGTGTCACCGTCGAGCACGTATTCGATCGCGGGCCTGTCGAGCGCGGGCGTCTCCTGCGCCACCGTGGCGATGCGCCAGGCGGCGGGCACTTCGCAGTCGCCGCGATCGGTGTGCAGCTCGCCGCGCAGCAACGCGAACAGGCTCGACTTGCCGCTGCCGTTGGCGCCGACCAGACCCACCCGCCAGCCGGGGTGGATTTGCAGTGAAGCGTCTTCGATCAGGCGGCGCGCGCCGCGGGCGAGCGTCAGGTTACGGAATTGGATCATCAGGATGCGGATGCTGCGGGATTCGGCGTGCTATAAAGCAGGGGCCGAATTATCCCACAAACCCGCCAATACCACGACCACGCGGACAGCTTCGGGCAAACCGCCCCGACTGCCTCTTTGATCCGGGGGTTGGAAGGGAGGTTTTATTCCCCCCTCCTCACCGGATTCAATCCAGCTTCGCCCCGCTGCGCTTCACCACGTCCGCCCATTTCGCCATGTCGGCGAGCAGGAACTTGCGGAACTCTTCCGGCGAGCTGCCCACCGGCGTGCCGCCCGCCGCTACGATGCGCTTGGTCGTCTCCGGCTCGTGCAGGATCTTGACGATCACATCATGCAGCTTCTTCAGCAGCGGCGCGGGCAGCTTGGGCGGCGCCATCACGCCGTACCAGCCCACCACCGAGAATCCCGGCAGGCTTTCCGCCAATGCGGGAATGTCGTCCAGTCCGGGAATGCGCTTGGGTGTCGTAACCGCGATCGCGCGCAGCTTGCCGGAACGCGCGAGCGGCAGCGAACCCAGCAGACCCGCGAAGTTGTACTGGTACTGTCCGCCCATCAGGTCGGTCAGCGCCGGGCCGGTCCCCTTGTACGGGATGTGCTGCGCCTTGACTCCGGTCATGATCTTGTAAAGCTCGCCCGCGAGGTGCCCGCCGCTGCCGATGCCCGCCGAGCCGAAGTTGAGCGGCCCCTTCAAATTCCTGGTCCATTCGATGAACTCTTTGGGCGTGGTGGGCGGAGATGAAGGGTTGACGACCAGCAACAGCCCGGCCTCGGTGAGCTGCGTGATCGGCGTGAAGTCGTTCACCGGATGGTACGACAGCTTTTTGATGAGCGCCGCATTCACCGTGTGCTGGTGATACGGCAAAAAGATCGTGTAGCCGTCGGGTGCCGAATTTTTTGTAACCTCGGCCGCGAGAACGCCGGAAGCGCTGGGCCGGTTGTCCACCACCACCTGTTGGCCGAGCACCTCGGTCATCCGCGCGCCGAAGATCCGGCCCAGCCCGTCGGTGGTGCCGCCCGGCGCGGCCGGGATGAGGAAGCGTAGCGGCCGGCCGGGATAATTATCGGCGGCGGGCGCGGCAATCGGGGCAAGCACCGGCGCCAGCGCCACGACGGACGCGAAAACGATTTTAAAAACAAGGCGATAGATTTTCATGTGAATCGGTCTCTCCTCGGTTTGTTATATATTGCAAAAACATACATCAGCCGCATCATCGTTGCGTTTCCGCCGGGCAACACGATGGACATCATGTCCCGGCTCATCGCGCCCAAGCTTGCCGAGCGCCGGGGACAGAACGTGGTCGTGGACAACCGCGCCGGCGCCGCCGCGCCCCAGGTCTGCATCTCGATCCCGAACGTCATGCCCTGCGACCACAACGGTTTTTCATTTATCCCTCCAGTGCTTTTGATTATTTCGGGCTTTTGCCTTCTTTTCCCTGCAATAAAGCCTTCAGGTTGGCGAACGGCCGATAGGTGGTGGTTTGTTGCACGGGCTGCGCCACACCGGCTTTCACCGCCGCCGCGTGATCCAGCAGCCGTGAATGCTCGTTTTCGTGACAATAGATACACAACAACTCCCAGTTGCTGCCATCGGGCGGATTGTTGTCGTGGTTGTGGTCTCTGTGATGAACCGTGAGCTGATGAACCGTCCTGGGCGTGAATTCCCGGCCGCACCGTGCACAGATCCACGGGTGGATTTTCAGCGCGCGTTCCCGATAGCCGAGCTCGCGCTGCGCCCGGCTGCGGTTTGCTTCGGCAATGACCCGGTCGAGCTTGCGTGACCCGGGTCCGGAATCGCTGGACGACATCTTACATCCTTGAACAGATCACACCGGCACGCCAGATTATAAACCAGGGAATTCCCTATTCCTCCTGCCTGCGCGAGACCAGGCAATGCAAGCGCGCCCGCTCCCGCTCCGTCATCTCCCGCGACGCGTCGTCCGGCGCGAAGTGGCGCCTGAACGCGGCGATCGCCGCATCGAGATCGGAGACGTCGTAGCCGAAAGCGCTCAGCAGCGCGGCGCCGGCCACGCCCGGCGGCGCCGGGGAATAGGACGGCTCGCACCACAGGCCGAAACCGTGTTCGGCAAGCCTCTTCCAGGGGAACCACCGGCTCGGATCGGTTTTGCGCCGCGGCGCGACATCGCCGTGACCGAGGAAATTCGCGGTCGGAATGCCATAGCGCGCCTTGAGGTCGGCCAGCAGCTCAAGCAGCGCCTCGATCTGGGCCTCGGCGAAGGGCTCATTGCCGTTGTTGTCGAGTTCGATGCCGATCGATGCGGAATTCAGATCGCGGTTGCCGCCCCAGTACGACTCGCCGGCGTGCCACGCGCGCGCCAGCTCGTCCACGAGGTAATAGATCCTGCCGTCGCGCGCGATCAGGTAATGCGAGCTCACCTTGCGTACCGGATCGGTCAGCGTGGTGAGCGCCTGCTCCGCGCTGTCGTCGCCGGTGTGGTGAAGAATCACGAAATTCGGCCGCCGCTCGTCGAAGTTGGGCGATGGCCGCGGCTCGACCGGCACGCCGGCGCGCGGCGGGAGCGGCGTGCAGGCCGCAACAGCGAGGGCGAGCAGCGCGATTAAGCCACGGGCCGGCGCTGCGTTCCAGATTGGCAAGCGCGTTCTCTGAATAGACTATCCGCAGGTCAGGGTGACGCCATAGTAACATTGCGCTCCCGCCACAACAATAAAGGGGATATCAAAGCTTGCGGCCAACCTGCCGCCCAGCTCTTCATCTTTGTCTCATATAGCGAGGGGGTGACCTGGGCGCGGGCCAGGTATTCCCGCAATGCCTTGACGCCGTTCTTGTCGAGCGTGTTGCTGTGGTGAGGGCGGTGCGGGATACCCTCCACCCCGTTCAGCTTCACGCGCAGCCGTGCTCCCGAAAGCGGCTCTATCACGGCGCCCAGGTAATGCAGCAGCGATTCGATTTCCCGCCAATGAATGTTGCCGCTGATCGGGTCATGGAAGAAGAAATCACCAAGTCCCACAGATACGCCAAAACCTGTATAATGGGCTCAGTGTTTGGTTTCCAAGTGCTTGAGGTCTGGATTTTCAGTTGTTGTTGGATGTTCGTCCTTTGGGAGCTTTGAGATTTAAACATTGGTCGGGTCAGTCCCGTTATTCTCAATTCAATCTTTAAGGAACGTGCAAAATGGCAACTGGTACAGTTAAATGGTTCAACGACGCGAAGGGTTTTGGTTTCATTACCCCGGACGCAGGCGGCGAAGATCTCTTCGCTCACTTCTCTGCAATCAACATGGCGGGCTTCAAGAGCCTGGCGGAAGGCCAGAAAGTCTCCTTCGAAATCACCGAAGGCAACAAAGGCAAGAAGCAGGCAAGCAACATCCAGGCTGCTTAATCGCGAGTCTGGGTCAGCAAAAAAGCCGGGCGTGCAGCCCGGCTTTTTTTATTGCCGGAGACGTTTATTGCTCTATGGTTTCCAACCACCGGTCGCGGGTGCCGCCGCTAGCTCCGCGAGTTCGAACTGGAATTGCTGGGCACGGACTGGGCTACGGGAGGAGAGTCAGGGTCTGAGCCTGACGGCTCCGTATCTCAGCCTGCCCGCCTCCTTCAGTTGCACTTGGGAGTTCGGTTTACGAAGTGTAAGGTCAAGAACTGATCCTCCCGCTTATATTGGCGACTGCTGAGTAATATATTACGTTTATGTAATGCTCCCGTCATGTCCTGGACAGCGATAAGCCGTTAACCTGTGAATCATGCGGCGTCGAAGCAAAGCGTGATGGTGGAAAACCTCCGCCCGAGCCTATGGCGCCTGTTTTTTTAACTGGAGGATTTCCATTCATGAAACGTCATTCACCTTTTTCTCTCTCGGTTCCAAACCAGCCGCGCCGGCGATTTGTGCAAGGACTGGCTGCCGGGGGAGTGTTGCTCGGAATGTCAACATGGCCGATGCCGGGGCGGACGCAGAATTCCGACGGGGCTAGCGGCAGCGTTCCCGTTCTTCGCGGAACCGAGTTTAATCTGGTGGTTGCTGAATCGCCTGTGAATTTCACCGGCAATCCGAGGATGGCGACTTCCATCAATGGATCGATCCCCGCGCCGACACTGCGCTGGCGTGAAGGCGATACAATCACAATACGTGTCACCAATAAACTGCGTGAGTCGACCTCGATTCACTGGCACGGCATTATTCTCCCGTACCAGATGGACGGCGTACCTGGCATCAGCTTCGCGGGGATTCCGCCGGGGGAAACCTTCACCTACCGCTTCAAGATCGAGCAAAGCGGCACCTACTGGTATCACTCGCATTCCGGGTTTCAGGAGTTGACCGGCATGTACGGCGCCATCATCATCGAACCGGCCGGTGGTGACTCCATCAGGGCGGATCGCGATCATGTGGTCCTTCTCTCGGACTGGACCGATGAAAACCCCATGCGTGTCTTCTCCAAACTGAAGGTTGAAAGCGACTATTACAACTACAACCGGCTGACTGCCCCGGATTTCTTCCGGGATGTGTCGCGCGACGGCCTCAAGGCCGCGCTCGACAAACGCAAGATGTGGAACGAGATGCGCATGAATCCCACCGACTTGGCGGACTTGTCGGCAAGCACGATGACGTTCCTGATGAACGGGACGACGCCCTCAGGCAATTGGACCGGTTTGTTCCGCGCGGGCGAGCGGGTGCGATTGCGCTTTATCAACGGATCGAGCAATACCTTCTATGACGTTCGCATTCCTGGACTGAAGCTGACGGTAGTGCAGGTGGATGGCGTGGATGTCGAGCCCGTCACGGTGGATGAATTCCGCTTTGGCTCGGGTGAGACTTACGATGTCCTGGTCGAGCCCAGGGATGACGCTTATACGGTCTTTGCCCAGTCCATGGACCGTACCGGTTATGCCAGAGGCACACTGGCGACCCGCGCCGGGCTGGCCGCTCCCGTGCCGGCGCTGGACAAACCTGAATGGCTGTCGATGACCGACATGATGGGCGCCATGGGCGGAGCAAGCATGGCCGGCATGAATCACGGCGGATCGGCGGGCATGGCGCAGCAAGGCGGCACGCAAGGCATGAACCATGGCGGCATGGCGATGGAGCACAGCCAGCACGCCATGCCCGGCATGGCGGCCGACAATTCTCTCGCAGTGCCCAGCAGTCGGGCCCGCCACGCCCGCACCGAATATGGGCCCAGCACCGACCAGCGCGTAGACATGGCGCGCGCCAACCTGGACGATCCGGGCGTCGGTCTGCGCGACAATGGCCGCCGCGTCCTCACGCTGGCTGATTTGCGCACCATGGGTGGGCCGCTTGATCCGCGTGGCGCGGAACGGGAGGTTGAGTTGCACCTTACGGGCAACATGGAGCGTTACACCTGGTCATTCGATGGCCTCGAATTCGGCAAATCCACGCCGGTGCATTTTCGTTATGGCGAGCGAGTGCGCGTCATTCTCCACAACGACACCATGATGACCCATCCCATGCACTTGCATGGCATGTGGAGCGAACTGGAAAGCCCTGACGGGCGTTTCCAGGCCCGCCGCCATACGCTGCCTGTGCAACCGGCGCAGCGCATCAGTTTCCTTGTTACAGCCGACGCACTGGGCCGCTGGGCCTGGCACTGCCACCTGCTGTTCCATATGGATGCAGGCATGTTCCGTGAAGTCGTAGTGGCTTAAGACATGGACTTAACAATAGGAAAAAAAGCATGAATACACGAATAAGCCGGCTGGTTCTGGTCATGGCGATTTTCAGCATGGCACCGGTATGGGCGCAGACACAGGACGGATCGGCTATCGCCAATGACCATGCCCAGCATCAGCAAGGCGATAAGATATCAACACCGGCGGTCAAGAAAGACGGCGGGGACTCGATGCAGGGCATGGACCACGGGAACATGAAAACGCAGGGCGGCTCAGCTCCTGCCGACGCTCGTGATCCACATGCCTATTCCGGTGGCTACACCCTCGATAAGGGCCCTTATGCCTTGCCCGGAACGCGGCAACTCAGGCTGAGCGATGAACACAATTTCGGCTCGGTGCTGTTCGATCGCCTCGAACGGGCCTACAGCCGCGACGGTAACGCCACGGTTTATGATGCTCAAGCTTGGTTTGGGCGCGACTACGACCGGCTGGTGATCAAGGCGGAAGGAGACGTGGCCAAGGGCAAGCTTCAGGAGGCCCGCACGGAACTGTTGTGGGGGCACGCTATTGCCCCTTTCTGGGATACCCAATTGGGAGTGCGCTACGACAGCGGCACCGGACCTGATCGGGGCTGGCTGGCCATGGGTGTCCAGGGAATTGCCCCCTATTGGTTCAACGTGGATGCAGCGGCCTACGTGGGCAACAACCGCAGGACGGCGCTGCGCCTGGCAGCGGAATATGAGCTTCTGCTGACGCAGAAGCTGATTCTCCAACCGCGCGTTGAATTGAATCTTTACGGAAAGAATGATGAGACGCGGAATATCGGCAGCGGGCTTTCAAGCGGCGCGGTAGGCTTGCGCTTGCGGTACGAAATCAACCGTCAGTTCGCTCCGTATTTCGGTGTCGAACGGAGCAGCAGGTTTGGAAAAACAGCGGACTTGGTTCGCGCAGCAGGCGAGCCGACAGGAAAGACCCTCTGGGTCGCCGGTGTGCGCATCTGGTTTTGACGACTGCCTAACTCGATCACAGGCCGTTTCAAAAAATGGTCAACTCACTAATTTTTCCACTAAATCAAAGAGGTCTTACATGAACAAATCACTGTCCATAGTATTGTTGAGCGCCTTGCCAGCCTTGGCCCTTGCTGCCGGAGATCACTCAGGTGGGCACGGGAACGACATGACCAACATGCATAAAAACATGGCGGGCATGCATAAGGAGGCTCATGACTCGGCAGCGGGCAAAGCGGGCGATCCATCCAAGGTCAACCGTACCATTGCCATTTCCATGGATGACACCATGCGGTTTACGCCGAGCCAGATTTCGGTCAAGGCAGGCGAAACCATCCGCTTTTTCATCAAGAACGCTGGCAAGGTGCCTCATGAGATGGTCATTGGAACCATGGAGGAACTCAAGGAGCATGCCGAGATGATGCGCAAGATGCCCGACGTGAAGCACTCAGAACCCAACACGATTATGCTCGCGCCGGGACAGCGTGGCGGCATCGTATGGCAGTTCAGCAAGGCCGGTGAGGTGGATTTCGCCTGCCTCATTCCAGGCCACTTGGAAGCTGGCATGGCGGGGAAAATCACGGTGGAGTAACAGTTATCAGGGCCTATGGTTCGATGGCGCGGCCGCCTTCCTCTATGCCGGGATCCAATAAAAAGCCCCCGGCAATCTGGCCAGGGGCTTCCCGTTTGCGGTCAAGCGCGCAGTTAGTCTGCCTTCGCGCCGGTGTCCCGGATCACCTTGCCCCAGCGCACTATCTCGGATTTGATGAGTGCGCCGAATTCCTCCGGCGTGGAGGGCGACGCGATCAGTCCCGCGCGGTCGAGTTTCTGCCTGACTCCAGCGCTGCCCAGCGCCTCGACGATGTCGGCATTGATCCGGGCGATGAGCGCCTTTGGCGTGCCCGCGGGCGCGAGTACGCCGAACCACGTCGTGACCACGAAGTCCGGCAGGCCGGATTCCGCCACCGTGGGTACATCGGGCAACAGTTCAAGTCGCTTGTCGGTCGTAACCGCGATCGCGCGCACACGGTTTGTCTTCACCTGCGCCACCGCGAAAGTCGAATTTGCAAACATCATCGCCGTCTCGCCCTGAATGGTCGCGGTCAGCGCCGGCGGCCCGCCCTTGTACGGCACGTGCAGCAGTTTGATGCCCGCCATCGTGGCGAAAAGCTCGGTCGCGAGATGGTTGCCGTTGCCGCTGCCGGAGGAGGAGTAGGCGATCTTGCCCGGCTGCGCTCTGGCGAGCGCGATGAGTTCCTTGATCGACCTTGCCGGCAGCGACGGGTTGACCACCACCACCATCGGCGAGCGGCCCGCCAGGCTGATGGGCGCAAAATCCTCGATGGGGTCGTAAGGCAATTTCTTGTAGAGGCCGGGATTGATCGCGAGGTTGCCGATGAACCCGAGGAGCAGCGTATGGCCGTCGGGCTGCGCCCTAGCGACGATCTCCGAGCCAATGATGCCGCTCGCGCCGACGCGATTGTCGACGACGACACCCTGGCCCCACCGCTCCGCCAATCTCTCGCCGATGGCGCGCGCGATGGTATCGCTCACGCCGCCCGGCGGGTTGAGCGCGACCAGCCGGACCGGGCGGGCGGGGTACGCCCACGCCGCAGCTTGCAGGAAGAAACTGACGATCGCGAAAAGAATCGTTGCACCAAGCCGCCGATTTTGCATTGGACCTCCTCCTTCTAGATGGTCCGCGGGCCAGGTCACGCCCGCGGCTCGTCGTGCCTAAAGCCGGCATTTGTGCTGTCGCTTTTTTGGCGCCGCCGCGGGTTATGCCTTGACCCGCTCCGCCGGCGCTACCTGCGGGCAAATCGTATATTGCTTGAGCGCTCCGGCCGACAACTCGACACCCAAGCCGGGCCCCTCGGGCAGTTCCAGGTAGCCGCTGCCCAGATCCAGCGGCGGTTCGACCAGGTCGCCCTTCAATTTTGTAGGGCCAACCATTTCCGCAACGGGACAGACATGCGGATATGCGCAGGCGAGGTGTGCCTCCGCAGCCGCTTCGAGGCTCGAGCAAATGCCTTGGCCGATAACGAGCTTGATGCCCGCCGCCTCGGCGATATCGATGATTTTTCGGGCGGGTATGTAGCCACCCACCTTGCTGATCTTGATCTTGATGGCGTCCGCAGCACCGGCCGCGATCAAGCGATAAGCATCCTCCGGCGTGTGCACGCTCTCATCGGCAAGAATGGGAACGATACCCAGACGGGTGAGCTTGGCCATTGCGTCCCAGTGCTCGGCGGCCACGGGCTGTTCGAGATACTCGATGGCGAGGTCCGCCAGCCCCCTGATGAAGGTCAAAGCATCGGCCGGCAAGAAGCCGGAGTTCGCATCGAGGCGGATGGCCACGGCATCGCCGACAGCCTTGCGCACCGCGCGCACCCGTTCGAGGTCCTTTGCCATGTCTGGGGTACCCACCTTGACCTTGATAGTGCGATAGCCCGCCGCAACCATAGTGGCGGCTTTCTCCGCCATCACCGAGGGCTCGTCGATACCGATGCTGCCCGAGAGTTCCAGCCGGGTGCGGACGGGCCCGCCCAGCATGGCGACGATCGACTGTCCGCGCGCGCGGCCCAGCGCGTCGAAAAGCGCCATTTCCACGGCACAGCGCGCGAAGAGGTTGCCGCGGCGGGCTATGCCAAGGTCCACGGCAATCTGCTCGACGGCGGCGAGTTCGCGCCCGACCAGCAGTGGACCATAGACCTGCGACACGACCGCATCCATGGTGGCGGTCGTCTCCGGGGAATAACCGGAAACCCCCTGGTGCGCCTCGCCGGCGCCGACTATGCCCTCGTCGGTGTGAATGCGGACCACGAACGAGCGCAGCGAGTCGTGCGTGCCCCGTGCCATCTTGTAGTCGCCCGTGCTGGGCACGCTGACCTGGAACGTCTCGACCTTGGTGATTTTCATGTTCTTCTCCGTTTGGTTGGCAGTCCGCAGCGGCATCGCTGCTGGCACAATTCATATATATGATTGTAATGACTGGTATGATAAAAGGCTTTTGCGGCACGCGTCAACCCGCGCGCCGCGCCGCCCCGCGCCCGCGACGCGCAAACGCCGTATATACTGATACTTACGTACGTGAAGACCAACCGCCGAATGACAACGTGAACGATCGCCCTAGA
>JAIESJ010000258.1 GCA_019746155.1 Burkholderiales bacterium | reverse complement strand
CGCGATGGGCATTACCAAAACGCCGGAAGAAGCGGCGAAGAAAACCGCGGTGCCGTTCGTCGGCTTCGTGTCGCCGGCACAGGATGCCCGGCTGCTGACCGGCGAGGCGATCCGGGCCGAACAGGTCGATGTCACCGGCCGCATGATTTCCAACGGCCAGCCGCACCGCGCGCTGCCGCTGACCGCGTCGCTGTGCCTGGCGGTCGCAGCGCGGCTCGAAGGCAGCGTTGTTCATCAAGCAACACGCGCGACCGGTGATCCCGAATCCGAAATCCGCATCGCCATGCCTTCGGGCGTGCTGACCGTCGCCGCTTCGGTGAAACAGAAAGACGGCCGGTGGCACGCCGAGCAGGGCGCGTTCTACCGCACCCAGCGCCGCGTGTTCGAAGGCTTCGTGCTGGTGCGCGCGTCGCGCGTGCCGCGGCTGGTGCGGCGAGCGAGGGAAAGCGGTAGCGTGAGCATGTAGCGCTGTTGGTCGTGTGTGGTGCTTAACCAGTTCAGCCAGCGGGCGCCACTCCTCAGGTGGCGAAATCTTCTCCTTGGTTTCACGAGGCATTTAGGGTTAGGTTCTGTCACGACGGTTTTGCTACTTATTGCAGGCAGGTGTACGTTTTATGTCAAGACTGGCCCTTAAGTTGCTTAGTCAAATTCGTGCGCATGTTCAAGCTGTCAGACTCGCCGACGAAGGATGCGATGGGATGGCGGCCGTCAGCCCGCGGCCCGGTCGGTAACATCGGGCCCACCGAGTAGCACTCGAGTAGATCTCCCAGAAATGTCGGAATGTCATCCTCGGGCAACAGTCCTATCGAGATGCGGAGCGCTGATATCCTGCGTTGCGAGAAAAAGGGGCTGGCTGACTTCACCGCCCATCCCCTGTAAAGGAGCGCCTGCGCCAGTTGCTCATCGTGCGGGATATGCATCCAGACATTGAGGCCATCGTAACCCTGCGCCGCGAAGCCATTGCGCCCCAGGGCTTCGATGAGTGTTTTTCGCCTCCGTGCATAGGTGTCGGCGGCTACCCGCATCGCGCGGACGGTGGATCGGTCCGCCAGCATTTTCGCGGCAAGCCCCTGAAGAATGTGACTGACCCATCGCTGCCCCACCCTCATGCGCTGTTCCAGCACCCCAATCGTCCCCCCATCGCCCACAACGATTGCCAATCGCAGGTCCGGCCCGAAGCACTTCGAGACTGACCTGACGATGGCCCAGCGTCGCCGCGATGGGCCACCGATCCATTGCGGCGGGTCCAGCGCGATGGGTGCGAAGTAGTCGTCCTCCACCACAAGTAGATCAGGAAAGTGGTCCAATACCGCCCGGAGTTCCCCGCTACGAGTGGAAGTTACTGTGGCGCCAGTGGGATTGTGAGCTCTCGGGGTTGCCACAAGTGCACGGACTCGGCGTCCTAGTGCTTCCTCAAGTGCCTCCGGGTGCATCCCCTCTGCGTCAACTGGAACGGCCACTGGCTCAAGACCGAGAGCGTGCAGAAGGTAGAGAGTCCGGTGAAAGCACGGCTCCTCGACAGCAACCAAGTCCCCAGGCATGAGGCAGGCGCCGAGAATGCGCTCGATGGCGTCCAACGCTCCCCCTGTAACTGCCATATGACCTTCATCAATTCCGTCAGCCGCAAACCAGCGGAACGCAGTTTCAGACAGTTCCTCTGAAACGGTTGTGTTACCGTAAAGGCGCGGCCCTAGGGGAATTCTGTCCACAAACGCTCTGATATCAGGCAACAGGGCCGGGTCGGGATTCCCGTCCGTAAGATTCCGTACACCGGGCGGTATCACCCCCTTGGGCGGCGCGCTGCGCGAGAACGGCACAACGATGGTACCGCCGCGGCCCCGTGCATGCACAATTCCAGCGTCGGCGAGATAACCATACGCGGCGGCAACCGTGTTCCTGTTGACCCCGATCTCGGCCGCGAGCTTCCGTATGGGTGGCAGGGACATCCCGGGCCGAAGTTGTCCTTTGCGGACAGCTTCCTTGATACTTTCTGCGATTTCCGCCGCGGATCGTCCACGAACAAGTGGTTCGGACATGATGTTCTCCTTGTTTGCTTGGGCCGATAGCATTGCCGACCTAGCGCCGTTACAAACGTCCGGGCGTTCCACGATAAATAGCACGAAGCCATTGCCGATCACAGCGGGGGTAGACAACGCTGTTCGGAAAGTGTACCATGAGTTTGTCCTATGTCATACAATAATATTATCATAGTACATAATGGAAGGGCAGATTTTTTCAGGTAACGGTAGGCAGCGGAAGGAGCCTAAGAAACATGTCGCATCCTCGTGAGCCACGTCTGCTGGAGCGCCCGCATGCTAATCCTTCATCCGTAGATGCCAAGCAGCTATCAATAGATGAGCGCCAGCGCAGCCAAATCTCGGGCGGCCACCGCCTAATCCGGCTCGTTCGACAGAAGCGATCTCAACTGTATTCGCGAGACGAGTTTATAGGGCGCGCCATCCGTATTTCGGCCGATTACTGGCTCGACAGCTTTGTGCCAGCCTTGCGGGTCCGCATGAATGAAGCCATTGCACTGAGAATCAACGCCGTCATAGCGCGGACCCGGGCGCAGAATGGCGCCTACGGCATCGCAAGACCTGGCGTTGCAGAATATGTGGCCGAAGCATTCTTCGACAACTGGTGGTTCAAGGTTCAAGAGTCGCACGTCTCGCGTTTAGAGATTCGCGACCACGTCAGAGATCAGCTGGCAGAGGGCAATCCCTTAGAGCTCATATTTCCGATCCTGTCACGCAAGCCCCTGTCGCCCGTGAAGAATCGTGGAGTACATCCGGACTTGGGCGAGGTCCATTCGCTCGTGCGATGTGCGGAGGCCGCCCAAGTCATCAACGCTTTGTGCCCCACAGGCTGTCGCCTGACTGTCCTTGCTGATGGGTTCAAGTACAACCGGGCATGCCGGACACCAGATGATGTGGTGGCGGACTACCAACGAGGGCTTAGTTTCTGGCTCGACCGCCTCGACGTTGCCGACATTGTCCAGTTGGTCAATTATGAGAACTGGGTCGCGGAAGGACTGGATACCGGCCTAGTCTCGGCCAGGCAGCGGCTTTATGTGAACTATTGCGTGCTCCTCGAAGAACGGTACGGCCCATTAGTTGACGCGTCCAATCTGGTCGGCTCGCTTCCTGTCATCGCGGACAAGGACGACGTAGGCCTCCAGCTCGTCTACACGTTCTGGTCCATCGTAACGTCGACCTTCTACCCCGACCTCTTGGGCACGGCAGTCAGGCAGCCGTCCTTCGACGGATATGGAGATGAGGTTCAGAAGCTCTATGTCGCTTACGTTCTATCACTCCATCGTGTTCTTACCCGAGGTTCCGGGGAGTGGGGTCGCCTGCCGCCGCCCGGTTACGTGGATCCCATGCGCTATGCAGACCTCTTCCACTCCATGCGGGAGGAAGCGTGGGGGGCTGCTGTTCGGTATGTTGCGATATCGCTGACGGACCGCGATCTGCAGGTGCTGAAGCAGATTAAGCCAAAAGCGGTGAAACTGACCATTCACGGCAAGAAGGGCGAACTGCATTTTCTGTCCGCGACTCAACGGGACGCCGCGATGACCGCCCAGCACAGCACTGGTGGACTGGCTGTGGATGGGGATACGGCTAAGATCACTTTTCGTTACCGCCTGGAGCGGGAAGGTGACGGGGAGCGGCCCATTCTTTTGGAGGCGCTGCCGGATACCCCCTACCACAAGCGCCACTATGGCCCCCTCTGGAACATGCAGAAATGCGGTCAGCCTATTGGCTACGTTCTGCAGCAAGCCGCCGCCAGCCTGAAGAACGTCCACCAGATCATTGCCCGCAAGGCGTGAGGCACGCATGCCTGTTACCGACGCATTATTGGACCGTGAGATCGTCAGCGAGTCGGGCTTGACCCCTGACTTCCTGAGCGAGATGGGGCTGTGGCGGGAACCAGATTGGAGCCGGGCGGTTCTTGTAGATGCGGAGGGTATCGATCGCATTATGAACGAGTGGCGGTCAGCGATCGAGCAAGGGTCCAACCAGATCACGAAGTATGTCGCCAGAACCCTCATCGACCTACCTACGGGCTGTATCTATGATCGCCTCGATGAAGCGGACTGGCGGATAGCTGCCGGCGTCGCGGAAGTGTTCCGCAACCCCTCAGTGTCGAAGAATGCGGGGCGTCTTGACACTTGCGGGCTGCAACGGATCGTACATGAACGGCTCAAAGGTGATGCGCCCCTGCAGTTCGTAATCGCCTGGGGACAGCCGAAACGGGACGCGGGTGGCTTCAAGACACTCGGCCCAATGGCCGATCTTGCAGAAGGCCTTGCGCTTGCGCGGCTTGCAACAATCCTACGCGCTATCGAGAGGATCTCTGGCCGAAACGCGCATTTAACAATTCTCACTGGCGGCTCCCGTTACTTTGAGGCTCTTTTCACACGTCCAGATCTCGTCCAGGTCTACGATCAGCAGCGTCAGCGCATCGCGGACGCTTTGTGTAGGTCTCGGGCAATAACGCTGCTCCCCTTCGCGGTCGCTCGGCCGGTGATCCCTGATCCTGGAGTGGTGGACAGCGTAGATGGCGCGATGATCAGCGCGAAGTTCCACACCATACTACTCAACATCGACTGGACAAACGTGCTCGCACCCAAGAGTGAAAACCCGGTTCTTCAGCCCCATGGCATCTCCCTGCCGCCAACCCTCGCGGCTTGGCTGGAGGCAAGTGACGAATCAGCACGGAAGCAGCTCGTGCGCTCCGCGATCCTTGGTCTCGTGAACCCGCGTCTGGTGTCCGCTTCCATGACAAGCTTCGCAAACGACGAGCAAATTCTCGAGGATGCGCTGTCGTTCATGCAACAGGTCGCTTGGGAGTCTACCCGTAAGTATATCGCCATTCAGTTTTTCGGTGATGGAAACGTGGAGGGTGCCCGCAGTTCCGGAGCTATTCGGCTGACCGTGCATGAAAAGCGGGCTCGAAGAGACGTTCCTGCCATTCTGACCCTTGGAGTGCGAGGCGGGAATCTCCTATCGCAGCATGTCCTTGCCGTGGTCGGCAGAGCTGGCTCGGTTTCTTTCAGTACCTACGCAGAGTTACAAAGAAGAGATGTTGTTCAGGTAAATGTCTCTGTCGACGAGAAAACGGAAGACTTCCTCTTCAACTGGCTTGCTGGTGCGTCACAGCCCCTGTGCTTCCTCGACTCTGGTCTACAAGATCAAGTGGCCGCGATTGCCGCAGCTTCTGTCGACAAACCAGCCCTTGCCCCTCTGTTGCAGGAGAGGGTTTCTGATGCAGAAAATGCCAGTTGAGGTAAGGATGACTACGTCCACGTCCGATTACAGGAGCAGAACCCGTCTCGATCTGCTGATACTCGCCATGGGACAAGGGTTGAGCGGGAGCGTCATCTCGCTCCTGACTGCGGTGTCGAGTCTTGTCGGGGCGATGCTGGCACCTGACCGTTTGGCAACTCTTCCGGTGACGGCCACCGTGATCGGAGCCGCGGTCATGGTCTATTCTGTCTCGACGCTCATGCTTAGGCTCGGCAGGCGGCGCGCCTTCATTCTGGGCTCGGCGATAGGGGCCATCGGCAGTTGCGTCGCCGCCGCCGCCGTATATCTGGGCAACTTTCCCCTATTTGTGGGGGGAGCTTTCATTCTTGGGCTGTTTACTGCTTTCAACCAGTACTACCGCTTCGCCGCGGCCGACGTGTCTCCATCAAAGGAATTCCGCGTTCGCGCGATTTCCTATGTCACTGCGGGAGGAATACTTGGCGGCTTCATCGGACCTTTTGTGGCGAACAGTTCTGCCGACATCGTCTTGATCCCATTCCTGGGCACGTTTTTCGCCCTATTCGCAATCTGCGGCCTTCTCGCGGCGGTGCAATCGGTGCTCAGCTTGGATGAACCGGGCCAGGCAGCGTCGGAGAGCGTGGGGGCCAGGCGTTCCATGTGGGAAATATCCACCTCTCCCGGTTTTCTTGTGGCGACCATCAATTGCGCCATCGGCTTTGGAGTCATGACGCTGCTCATGAACGCCACGCCGCTTGCAATGAAAATCTGCGGCTTTTCTCTCGGGCTCAGCGCATCGGTGTTGCAGTGGCACTTCGTTGCGATGTACGCTCCAGCGCTTATAAGCGGGCCCCTGATGGCCAAGCTCGGCATCCGCCCGGTGATCCTGATCGGAGCGGTCGTCAACCTCATTGGAATAGCGACGGCTGTTTACGGGGTCTCATACATGCACTTCTGGTTCGCTCTTGTTTGCTTTGGCATTGGCTGGTGCTTCATGTTTAATGGTGGTACCGCCCTGCTTACAACGACCTACACGGAAGCCGAAAAGCAACGGGCGCAGGGACTGAACTCGTTCGTGGTCTACGTCACGAATGCTGTGGCGTCGCTTGGATCGGGTTTCGTCCTGGCCGTGGCAGGATGGACCACCGTGAATCTGGTTGCCGTTCCGGTGCTGTTGGCCTCGATCGCTTTGACGCTCTGGAGCGCACGGCCCTTAGTGAGGAAGGCCGAGTGATTTGCTTCTGTAGTGTTTCGGTGAAGGCGCCGAGCTGACGAGAGCTACGCCATAATATGTCGTAGCCGGACTGGGCATATCGCACATAAAAGGGTCGCCCATTAGCCGGCCCCGGTCAATAGCGCGAGCGCATGCCGTGCGCGGCTTTGCGCCAGGGGTTTTCCTGCCCGAGTCTGCCGATTGCGCGCCCATGTTCTCGTTCGTGTGGTGTCGGAGCTGATCCGCACCAGTTCCCCATCAGGATCAAGACGCTCCGGCGCGCTCACTGCCCCATTTCTCGATCTTGTCCCCCGGCAAGGCGTGGAATTCCTTCAGCGCGCCCGCGGGCGCGAGCAAGCCTTGTGTGGTAACATCTAGCTAGCTAGATAGTAGGTTATTTGGAGGCGCCCATGGAATCCATCGGGATATACGAGGCAAAGTCCCGGCTCTCCGAGCTGGTTGAGAAGGTCGAGGCGGGCGAACCCGTCACGCTCACCAGGCGGGGGAAGGCCGTGGCCCGGATCGTCGCGGTCTCGGGAAAAGATGAAGGGATCGACCGCAGCACCCTGATGAAGGAGATTCGGGCATTCAGTAAAACCGTCAGGCTGCGCGGCGGCCGGCTGAGCGACCGCGCGCTGCGGCGTCTGAGGGATGAAGGCCGCGACTGATGGCATTCGTCCTGGACAACTCTGTTGCAATCGCCTGGTTCGTGAACAGCCAGGCAACCGCTTATTCGCGGCGCATGTCCGTGCGCGCCGAGCGCGAATCGCTTCACGCTCCGGCGTTCTGGCCTCTGGAATTCGCGAACTCGCTCTGGTCTCTGGAGAAGCGCAAGCGGTTGCGTGCGCATGAGGTGGACGGCATCGTGGTCCGGGCTGAGCGGCTCGGTGTCGTACTGCATGGCGAGCCGGTTCCGATGCGTGTGCTGCTCGAGATGTCACGGCAGTCCGGTCTTGCGGTCTACGATACCGCTTATCTGGAGCTGGCCCAACGGTTCGGGCTGCCTCTGGCGGCGCAGGACGCCGTTTTGCGCGCTGCCGCCCGCCGCGCCGGCGTCCCTGTTCTCTGACCATTAAGAAAAACTCGATAAAATCGCGCTATTCCGCGCTGATGCCGGCTTCCCCGACCACTTTGCCCCATTTCGCAACTTTCACGTCGGGGCTGCGCAGGACCTTGCCGAGTTCGCCTTGAGACGGCCGACGACGGCCTGCGGCGTCGCGGCGGGCGCGAGCAGGCCGTACCACGACGTGACCGTGTACCCGGGAACGCCGGCTTCGATCAGGGTCGGGATGTGCGGCGCCGCCGTGGCGCGCTTCGCACCTATCGCCGCGAGCGCGCGCAGCTTACCCGCAGGACGGTGTCGCCATGAAAAGCGTGTAACCGTCCGGCGCCGCCCTCGTCGCGACTTCTGCCCCGAGATTGCCGCCCGCACCGGCGCGGTTTTCCACTACCACTTGCTGTTCCGGATTTGCGGAGAGCTTCCGCCCAATAAGGCGCGAAACGATATGCCGTGTCACTCCGGCTTGGCGCCTGACGTCTTGACGACTTTTTCCCACTTGCTGATTTCGGATTTGATGTAGGCGGCAAACTGCTCAGGGGTGCTGCCGACGATCTCGAAACCGAGGTTGCCCAGTCGTTCCTTCACGTCGGGAAGCTGCAGCACTTTCACGATTTCTGCGTGCAGCCGGGTCACGATGGGCTTCGGCGTCTTCGCCGGCGCGAGCACGCCGTACCATGCAGTCGCCTCGAAGCCGGGAAAGCCGGACTCGGCGATGGTCGGCACGTCCGGCAACGCCGGGGAACGCTGAGCACCGGTCACAACGAGCGGCCGCAGCTTCCCGCTTTTGATGTGCGGCAAGGTCGACGAAAATCCGCTGAACATCAGCTGTACGTGTCCGCCCAGAAGATCGGTCACCGCCTGGCCGCTGCCCTTGTACGGCACGTGCACCATCTTGATGCCCGCAAGATTGTTGAGCAGCTCGCCGGTAAGATGACCCACGCTCGCAACGCTCGCCGAGGCGAAATTGATTTGCCCCGGCTTGGCCTTCGCCAGCGCAATCAGCTCCTTGAAGTTCCTGGCCGGCACCGCGGGATGCGCGACCAGCACGTTGGGCGAGGAAGCAAGTTGCGTGATCGGCGCGTAGTCTTTGACCGGATCGAAAGGCAGCTTCTCGTACAGGCCGGGCCCGATCGCCAGATTAGCGATGTAGCCGAGCACGATGGTATGGCCGTCGGGTGCCGCGCGCGCGACGATTTCCATGCCGATGTTGCCGTTGGCGCCGGGCCGGTTGTCGACCACCACCTGCTGGCCGACAAAGTCGGAGAGCTTCACGCCGAGGGTACGCGCCAGAGTATCAGTGCTGCCGCCAGGGGCGAAGGGCACGACAAAGCGGACTGGTTTTGCCGGGTACTGTTGCGCTGCCGCGGCCGTGATCCAGCATAGTGCACCGAGTGCAAAAGTAGTAACAATGAATTTGAGCGCTCTCACTGGTTATCCTCTATAGATATTAATCGTTGACAGGATCGTCTAGTCGGCCTTGACGTCGGCGGCGTCTTTGATCACCCTCGCGAGTTTTCTGATTTATCGGCGCCGGCGGAAAAGCCGCCTTACGGCTTCTTGAGGCTGCTGTTGTCGTTGCGCCAGCGTTCCCACGCGACACGCTGGTCTTCGCGTATCGCCTCGTCTTCAAGCATGCGCCGCACCATTGCGGTTACGTCGGATTCATAGCCGTCCTTGCGCTTCTCGAACTGCCATTGATGGCCGGGCGGAAATACCGGAGATTTCGTTACTTTGTCGAGTTTCAGTTTCATGTGCATAAATGAACAATGGTTGACGACGGGAACCGGAGCGGAGCGCTACCTTACTCATGCGCCGGGGCCGGAGTCAATACAAAAACCGCCGGGCCGCCTGCGGAATGTCTTCAACGGAGCGCTCCCCGGAAGACGGTAATTGCCGAAATGGGCGGTTTTTTGGCCGCTGTTCGCGGCTTTGCCCGCGGGCGCTGATGGTATCTTGGCGCCATCGCACAACTGTTTTGAGGCATTGAGCGATACGACGGATTCTCCGTAACTTCCCCCATCCACTCTTCCAAGTGGATTTAGAGCGCAACCCCGGTTGCGCTTTTTTTTTGCCCATCACCGCGCGCCGGTATGCCTGCCCGGCCGGTTATTTTTTCTGCGCCGCGGCGAGCTGTGCACGGTCCTTCACGAGCGGCGCAAGCTGCTTGGCTGAAACCACATAGGTCCATTTAACGAGCGCTTTCTCGCGCGCAACGCGCTCTTCGAGCTTCTTGAGGGTTTCGGCGAATTCCTTGTCGCGGCGTTCCTTTTCTTCCGGCTTCTCGCCCTTCTCCGGCACGCGCTGCCGGGGCGGCTCGCCGCTCACGGTAAAATTCACGTAATAGTCGCCGCCGGTCTTTTTCCTGGCGATTTTCACGGTATAGGTCAGGTGGTCGAAGGTCTCCGCCGTCACCGTGACCGGCTTTTCCGTGTCGTCCGGCCTGGGGTCGATGGCGACATCGTTAAAACTCAGTCCGCCCAGCGCATTGACGGCGCCGACCGCGGCGCTCGCGTCGAGTTCGTCGCCGCCGGAGGCGAATTTCCACTGGCCATATTCGACATCGCGGGTGATTTTCCAGGACATGGCGCCCTCGCCGGCCAGGGCCAGCGTCTTGATGCGGTCGGCTTTGAAGAAATCCCTGGCGAGCCACTTGCCGGGCTCGGCCTCAGCGCCGCTGAGTGGGTCCGAGACCACCATCACGCTGCCCTTGGTTCCGGCAGCCAGCACATAGCGTCCTGCCGGCACGCCGTTTTGCGCGCTGGGCAGGGGGTTAAGCGGGTCCTTTTTGAGGACTGTTTTTCCGAGCATCAGACTGGCGAGCGTTTTGCCCGCCGCATCCTTGAACTCGACGAGCGTGCCGCTGCCCTGGCCTTGCCCCGGCATGGCAAGATCAAGCCGGGGCAGCAGGCTCTCGCCCACGGCTTCGGACTGCGTCACCTTGAGCTCGACCAGCTTGATCAGCAGATCGCCGATGTCCTGGACATTGGCGCGATAATCGCCGCGCTCCCGCACCAGCCAGGCATCGTCCTTTCGGACCAGCGTCGTTTGCGACCTGGCATCCTGGAGGCGAATCTGCGCCACATCGCTTACCTTGAGATCAGGCAGCAGCCTGGCGCCTATTTTTGCTCCGGTTGCGCGATACGCAGCGATGTCCTGCCAGAACAGCGCAAATCCCGCCCCTCCAAGCACCGCCAGCGCAATGATCAGAACCAGAAACTGTTTGCGGTTCATCGCGCCCTCACCTTTCGCCGTTTGATCAGTGCCAGGGCAAGGCCCAGCAGCGCAACCAGCAAGGGCACCAGACCGATATTGACGACCTTGGTCCAGAACTCGAGCGTATCGGTTTCGACGCGCAGGTTCTTTCTGAGCTCCTTGAGGTCCTTGCGGGTTTCCACCGTCTTCTTGCGGAAATTCTCGATTTCAGCCTGCTGCTCCGGAGTAAGAATGGTGCTGCCCGCCCCGGCGCGCGACTTTTGCAGCGCCGCGAGTTTCTCCTGCGTCTGGTTCAGGCTGTCCTCGAGCGCCTTGATTTTGCCGAGATAGCTTTGCTGGGCCTCGGCCTCCATCTTCCGGATCACGGTCAGCGGCCGGCTGAACGCGGCGCGGCTTCTCAGGCTGATCAGGGCCTGGTCGCCCGAGAGCTGTTCGACCAGACCCTGCGCGAAGGCAAGGTTGCCGTTGCGCGGGACGACGAGCCGCTGGCCGAAGACCTCCTGCACGTCGACCGCGGCGTTGTCGGTGAGCATGTCGACGTCGGCGACCAGCACCACCGAGTTCTCGGCGGCGGATTCCCTGAGCTGCGGTTCGGCCCCGGCTTCGGGCTTCTTCTCTTCCCCGCCCTGCTTGCGCTCGCCCCGCTGCGGCAAGGCGTCGGGCTTGCCCTGCGGAAACGCGGTCTTGAATTTGCCGGTGAGCCGGATCGCCAGCGGCTGCTCCTTGCCGGACGGCTCGAAGCCGCGCGTCGAAGGCTCGCCCGAGAGCGTGGCGATGATGAGATCGACCAGCATCGAATTCTTCGAGGTGTGCGCGAGCACGGTCTGCGTCAGGCCTGCAGCGGGCTTGCCAGTAAAGACACCACTGAACGGGATCAGCATGGTGCCGACCTGGCTGGTCACGACGTCTTCCTGGTTGAGCGCCTCGGCATTGAGCGACAGCAGCGTCGGCAGCAGGCGCGGGCCTTCGCCGCTGGCAAACGTGAGATCGGCGACCACCTTGTTCAGGGTGACGTCCACGCCCCACGTCTTGAACAGGTTGTAGAGCGTGGATTGTCCGGCCTGGGAGCCGCCGAACGGATTCTGCATGTCGGGCTGCTGGTCGAAGTAGGCATAGGGATCGACAAATGCGATCAGCTTCC
>JAIESJ010000232.1 GCA_019746155.1 Burkholderiales bacterium | reverse complement strand
GTGGATTTCTCGATTCACTTCATCAGCCGGTTGAGACAGCGGCTCGCGGAAATCGGTGCCGACGCCGGCCATGACCTCTCCACGCTCAGGGAAGCGCTGCTGTGGACGGCGGCCCGTCCCGGCAAGGGAATCATGCGCAATGCGGTACTGTTCGCGGCGGCCTTCTCGGTCATGCTGTTCGCGCCGCTCACGCCCTACATTACCGTGGGCGCCTTTATCGTCAGCATGATGTTGCTCTCGGCGCTGCTCATCATCCTTTACCTGCCGGCCCTGATTGTGCTGATGAGAGGCTGGCTGTTCAACACGGGAGAAACGAAATGAAACCGCTCCGGCGAATTGCCCTTCCCCTCCTTGCGGCGGCGGCCGTGGTAACGGCCCCGGGGCGTGCCGCCGATCCCTCCGCCGACGAGATCGTGACGCGTTCCCTGGAAGCTTTCTACTACGCCGGGAACGACATGCGCGCCAAGGTGCAGATGAAGCTCATCAACCCGCAAGGCAAGGTACGGGAGCGGGAGATGACTATGCTGAGGATCAACCTCGGCAAATCGGGCGACCAGCGCTACTACCTCTACTTCCACGGCCCGGCCGACGTAAAGGGCACCTCCTTCCTGGTGTGGAAATATCCCGCTAAGGAAGACGACCGCTGGATCTTCGTGCCGACGCTGAAGCTGGTGAAGCGCATCGCGGCGGACGACAAGCGCTCCTCGTTCGTCGGCTCGGATTTCACCTACGAGGACGTCTCGGGGCGCGACTTGGACGATGAGACCCACGCCCTCGTGCGCAAGGAGAACCTGGGCGGGCGTCCGACATACGTGGTCGAGGGCAAGCCCAAGGCGTCGGCGGACTACTCCCGCCGCCTGTCCTGGATCGACTCGGAACGCTGGCTGCCCCTCAGGGAAGAATACCTCGACGCGCGCAACGAGCCGCTGCGCACATTTACCGCCGACAAAGTGGAACAGACGGGCAAATACTGGACGGTCACGGCCCGCAGCATGAAGAACTTGCAGAGCGGTCACCGTACCGAGGTCGTCTACCGGGAAGTGGAGTACGACGTCGGGCTGAAGCAGGATATCTTCACGGAACGCTACCTGCGGGACGCGCCCAGCCAGTGGGTGCGGTAACGGGATAGCAAGCCGGCCAGGGAGGATGACCGCGGGGATGAGTCAGGCGGTGCGCATTGCGGCGAACATGGCCGCGGCTTCGCTCGCGCTGGCGTCTATTGCCGCGGGAGCGGAGGGCGTGGCGTGGGACGGCTTTGCGCAATCCCATGTGGCAGGGCGCACGAGCCGGGTCGCCTGCCCCGCGGGGATCGCTTGCGATTTTCCGGCAGCCGAGCTGCGGGGACAGCTCAAGGCGGAGGGTAGGAACTCATCGGGGAACGCAGGGTTCCTGGGCCGCTTCGACCTGCTCCGGGACGTCGCGCTTGACGACACGCGCCTCGTGACGCGGGAGCTGTTCGGTGACCTCACCTCCGAGAAGGCGACCGCTCGTCTAGGACGGCAAGTGATCACTTGGGGCGTGGGGGATCTGCTCTTCATCAACGACACGTTTCCGCGCGACTGGGTGGCGCTGTTCACGGGGCAGCCCATGCAGTACCTCAAGCTCGGCAGCGACGCGCTCAAGCTCAATGCCTTTCCCGGCGCGGCCAACCTGGAACTGGTCATCGCCGGCTTCCGGCCCGACAATACACCGACGAGCCGCCGCTTCATCTTCGCCGACCCGCTGCCGGCGGGGTTGCCGCGGCGCACGGTGGAACCGGGTCATGGTACCGGAAAGATGGAAATCTCCGGCCGGATATCCGGCTATCTCCACCACTGGGAACTGGCCGGCTACGCCTCGCGCACCCGCTACCGCAGCCCGGCCTGGCGCGTGATGGGCGCCGAAATCGCCGGCATCTATCCGCGCCTTAACACTGTCGGCGCCAGCCTCACCGGGCCCGTAGGCAAGGGCGTGCTCAGCCTCGAAGCGGGGTACTACGACTCGCCCCAGGATCGAGACGGCCGCGACCCCGCCATCGAAAATAGCCAGTTCAGGGGGCTCATCGGGTACTCGAGGCAACTGTGGGAGGATGCCACGATCGGCTTGCAGCTCTACGGCGAATGGATGCGCGACTACGCGGCCTACCGAGAGACCTTGCCCGCCGGTTTTCCCGCGAAAGACCGCCTGCGCCAGGTGGCAACGGTTCGCTTCACCCAGCTTTTCGCCTACCAGACGGTCACCTTCAATCTCTTCGCCTTCCTTGGCCTGAGCGAGGAGGATCGCTACGTCACTCCTTCGCTGCGCTACGCCTTCAGCGACAATCTCTGGGCCGAGGTCGGGGCCAATCTTTTCGGCGGCAAGCGTAACGGCATGTTCGGGTCGATGCAGGATAACAGCAACATTTACCTCACCGTTCGACATGCTTTCTAGATTTGCATCCGGCAGGGTACTTCCCTGAAGCGGCTCAGCCTAAATCCGTCGCCATGCTTTCCGGAAAACGCAACATTCTGATCTTTGCGGCTTGTCAGGCATTTGCGCACTCCGGGGCCGTGCTTGCCATGCGTGCCCGGCTGGCGGCCGTGGCGTCGGCGCTGCTTCTTCTGATCGATATTCCCAAGCCGGCCCCGGCGGTTATCGCGGTACGCACTGGCTCACGATACGCGAAATCGAGTCGCTCTTTTCAAACTTGCCGGTACAGGACTTGACGCTTCGGACGGCGATTCCGTTTCCTGGTTGTTGGCAGCTTGGTAATACGATGGAATGTCTTGCCGGCAATCGTTCGCATTGGGGCGCTTTTCTCGTCGCCGCAGGCAACAAGCTCCCTGAAGATGAGCCGAGGCTTCGTTTGGGTGATATGGGAGCCTACGGGCACATGCGCCGGGCCCGAACCCGCGGCACGCGAATCGAGAAGTTCTACTCGTGCAGCATCCGCAGCGCCGGCTCTATGATGTCGTCGGCGATTTTCCTGAGTTCCTCGGGCGTGCGGTTCTGGATCGGATGCGGCACGTAGACGATCGCGGGCTCGAAGCCCAGCGCTTTGGACTGCGCTTCAACCGCGTCCCTGAACTCGGTGGTGACGACCGAGATGCCGGGAATGCCGCGTCCGTCGAGGTTCATGAGGTCGTGCAGACTGCACGACGTGCATGACCCTCAATCCGAGAGCGCGATCAGCACCACGTCGGTTTCGGTCGCGACCTTCTGCATCACCTCGACCGGCGCCACTTTGGCATTGGTCGGCTTGGCATAGCGTCTGACCTTGAGCCCGCGCTCGGCAAAGCGCTTCTCGACCTGATTCAGGAATTCGTCGCTGCGCGTCTTGCCGATGTCGAACAGCCCTATGGTCAGCCCCTCAAGCGAGTGCGGCGGCTTTATCCGCGGGCGTTTGAGCGGCGAAGTTTCCGCAGTCGGATCGCGCATCCAGTTCATGACATACCTCCGGTTTCAGGATTCAGGTTCTGACAATTCACTATTTACGATTTACGATTCACGGATTTTTTTCGTTACCGGCTGCAACTCGGCGCGGTTACGGCCGGCAAGCCATCCGGGAAGGATGGCCGAAAACAGTCCCGCCGATCCGCCGGCGCGCACCACCATCAGTCCATCCTCGTGAAACTTGGGCACCATCTCGTCGGCGCGGCTCGCGGGTATGCCCTCGCCCACGCCGTCGGCCCCTGCCACCAGTTCCTTGCCGGGGCGTATCGTCGCCTCGTAGAGCGCGCGCTCGATGCGTTTGCGGTCCCAGCCCGCCTCGCGGTAAATCGCATAATGCTCGGGCGAAAGCACCAGTATGGCGCGCGCCGACTGCACCAGCTTGGGGTGGCCCAGTTTGACGAGCGCCATCGCCAGCGAGCGCGTGAGTTGCTCCGGTGCGCGTGATTTCTGGTCGACGAAAGCTTCCACGCCGTGTCCCTGAAACAGCGTCACGGCGGATGCGCCCCGCGGCATGCCGCGCGCCACCGACAGGGGCTCCCACGCCGGATCGGACTCGTCCTCGGCAAAGCACAGCGTGTATTTGCTCGGCGCACCGAGCGTGGAGCGGTCGGCTTCGCCCGGCCGGCCACCGCCGACATTGCGCACGATGAGATTGAGCGCGCGGCCGATGGTGGCGTTCGCCCGGTTGCCCTGCCCCAGCGCGTTGATGCCCGAGTTCATGCCGATCTTCTTCGCGACCGGTCCGTTGACGATGATGATGGGGCTGGAGAAATAAGTGGTCGCCAGCACGCCGTGCAGAGTGAAGACGGGTTCGAGCGCCGCTTCCAGCGCGGCCAGCAGCACCGGCATGTACTCGGGCTTGCAGCCCGCCAGCACGGCGTTGATCGCCACCTTCTCCACCGTGCATTCGGCAAGATAGGGCGGGATTCTCCCGATCACCTCCTCGGGACGGCGTTTGGTGCCGGCAAGCATGCGCAGCACGCGCGCGTCGGTCGGCGGCGTGACCGGCAGGCCGTCGCTCCAGCCGCGCTCGAAGCAGATTTCAATCGGATCGTCGTTCTCGCCGTACTCGATCTTGCGCGCGCCGAGCACGGTTTCGCCGCGATAGCGTGCTTCCAGTCTCTCGGCCACCCCGGGCTCGAGTGACAATGATCCTCACCCCGGCCGGAACGCGGGCAGCCCTGCGCCCAGATCCGCGATTCCCGTAAGCCTGCGCCATGCATCGCGATCCCAACCGATGACGCGCTCGACTTCGCGGCCCGCCTCAAAACGGATCAGGGTAGGCGTCGATTCGATGCCATGGCGCCAGGAATGATCGAGTTCGCGGTCGTCCACCACGCGCTCGACGCCGGCGGGAAAAGCCGGATCATCCTGGGATACCACCTGAAAATGCGGTATCGCGCGGGCAAGCTGCCGGATTTCGGATGCTATCAGGGTACAAGTCGGGCATGCACGTTTGACGAACACCACCAGGCCATCGGCGAACCGGCTTTGCTGTTGTATCGAAGACATAAACGGATTGTAGCCCATCCCGCCAATCACGACACGGCGGCGGCGGTTACCCACAGGCTTCGGCTGCGGCTATGATGTGCGCATGACGCACGAAAACAACACATACCGCCGTTGCTGTCGAGCGCCCCACGTCGGGTGCTGCAGCGGATCGGCGCTACCACGCTACTCGCCATGTCAGAAAAAACCATGACTGCAGACCAATCCGACCCGCAACAGATACTCAAGCGGCCCATACCGCGCGGCGGGGAAATATTGCCTGCCGTCGGCCTCGGCACCTGGCAGACTTCCACAGACTGTCGGAGCGCGGGGCGCATCACCGCCGCCCAGTGAAGCCCTGCCAGGAGCCTGTCGGACCCTCAAAGTCCGACAGGCTGCTAGAATAACGTCTTATAACAAAGCAAAGCCGTGAACCGCGCGGGCCGCGCTGCGATGCTGGAATTTCCAAACATCATTTCGTCCAAGCTGCCAAAAGTCGGCACCACGATATTCACCGTGATGTCGCGGCTCGCCGCCGAGCACAACGCGATCAACCTGTCGCAGGGCTTCCCCGATTTCGACTGCGCGCCCGAGTTGCAGGCATTGCTCGCCAAATACGTCAACTCCGGATTTAATCAGTATCCCCCGATGGCCGGCGTCGCTCCTCTGCGCGAGGCGATCGCCGAGAAAGTCGAAACCCTTTATGGCGCGGTTTACGATCCCGAGCATGAAATTACCGTCGTGCCGGGTGCGACCTACGGCATTTTCACCGCAATCTCGGCATGGGTCTGCCCCGGTGACGAAGTAATCCTGTTCGAGCCCGCCTACGACAGCTATGCGCCATCGGTCGAGGTCAACGGCGGCAAGCCGATCCATGTCCAGCTCAGATTCCCCGACTACAGCATCGACTGGCAGGAAGTGCAGAATGCGATCACGCCGAAGACGCGCATGATCGTCATCAACACGCCCAACAACCCGACCGCGAGCGTGTTCTCGGCCGAGGACCTGCGCATGCTCGAGAGCCTGCTGCGCAACACCGACATTGTTGTGGTGAGCGACGAAGTCTACGAGCACATCGTGTTCGACGGGCACCGCCATCAGAGCCTCGCACGCTTCCCGGGGCTGGCCGAACGCAGCTTCGTCGTCTCCTCCTTCGGCAAGACCTATCACGTCACCGGCTGGAAGACGGGCTACGTGCTGGCGCCCAAGGCGCTGACGGCGGAGTTCCGCAAAGTGCACCAGTTCAACGCCTTCGTCGCCAACGGCCCGGTCCAATACGCGCTCGCCGAATACATGAAGAACCAGGACGCCTATCTGGCGCTCGCCGCGTTCTACCAGAAAAAGCGCGACTTCTTCCTGGAAGGCATCAGGGGCTCGCGCTTCGAACCCCTGCCTTCGCGCGGCACGTTCTTCCAGAACCTGCGCTACGATGCCATCAGCGACGAGCGCGACACGGATCTCGCCATCCGTCTCACCAGGGAATACGGTGTCGCGGCCATCCCGGTGTCGGCGTTCTACCGCAAGCCGCCGCCGCACAAAGTGCTGCGCTTCTGCTTCGCCAAGTCCGAACAGACGCTGGCGAAAGGCGCGGAAATTCTCTGCCGCATTTAATGGAGATCAACATGAAACGTCTTTTATCCTGCATTGCCGTTCTGATATGGGGTTGGGTCGCCGCGCCAGCCTGGAGCCAGGCTTATCCCACCAAGACCATACGCATCATCGCGCCGTTTGCGCCGGGCGGCGGCACCGACTTCATTGCCCGCGTCGCGGCGCAGAAACTGACGGAAGCCTTCGGCCAGCAAGTGATCGTCGACAACCGGCCCGGCGCCGGTGGTACGCTCGGCGCCGAACTCGGCGCCAAGGCCGCGCCCGACGGCTACACCTTCACGCTGATCGCAGGCAGCTACGCCGTGAACCCCAGCCTCTACAAGCTCGCCTTCGACCCGGTCAACGACATTACCGCGGTCATCCAGATGTCGCAGGGCCCGTTCATCGTTGCAACCCATCCTTCACTGCCGGTAAAAAACATCAAGGAACTGATCGCGCTCGCCAAATCCAAGCCGGACCAGCTTCTCTATGCTTCGAGCGGCCAGGGCAGCATCACCCAGCTCGCCACCGAACTGTTCGCGATGCAGGCCGGCATCAAGATGGTCCACATCCCCTACAAGGGCACGGGGCCGGCGCTCACCGACACCATGGCGGGCCACGTGCAGTTGATATTCGGCAGCGTCGCCGCCGCCCTGCCGCTGGTCAAGTCGGGCCGGCTGCGCGGCATCGCCGTGACAACAGCGCAGCGTATTCCGGCCGCGCCTGAAATTCCCACCGTGTCCGAGTCGGGCCTGAAGAACTATGAAGTGATCCTGTGGCATGGCCTGATCGGCCCCAAAGGCCTGCCCAAGCCCATCCTCGACCGCGTCAACGGCGAACTCAACAAGATCCTGAAGTCGAAGGACATGCAGGAGAAGCTCGCCGGCGACGGGGTTGCTGCGGCTGGCGGCACGTCGGAGCAGTTCCTGGTGCTGATCAGGAAGGACATCGAGACCTGGCGCAAGGTGGTGCAGCAGGCAGGCGTCAAAGCCGAATAACGCAACCCAGGGGGGCCATGCCAGACAGCATCCAGTTCTCAATGCCATCGCGAAGAGCGATTACCAGCTCCATCCGCAGCCGCCGAGCGCGTGGACGCTCGAGCCCGACCCGCGTCCCTATGTCGAAAAGTTCCGGGCGATGAAGCAAGGAATCCGGACGAAATCCCTGCTGCCATTTCTGGCGTTGCTGGCAGTCGCAAGCACTCCTGCGTCGGCCAAGGACTATACCCGCCTGGAGTGCCCGGTGATCGGCAATGTCAGCTCCGGAATTTATCACACGCCCGCCAGCGACGCCTACCGCAAGCTGCTGAAGGAAAACCAGAACGGCGAGGATAACCGGACCTGTTTCAAGACCGAGCAGGAAGCGCGCAACGCGGGCTATCGGAAATCAAGAAAATAGATTAACTCGGACAGGGAGCGAATCGAGCGGGCCAGTGATGCGCTGGAATGGCGGTGGCAAACGATGAGCTCGAGGGTTTTTCCCGCAACATGGGCGACATGCTGGTGAAAAGCGACGACTGGCATCACTCTGGTTTGAGACCCGCAGCCTCGAACGCGTGCGCCATTGCCGGTGCCGTAAGCATCTGTATCTCTTCCAGCGAACGCAGCTGCTCCTTGGCGCACGAGGGGCACTTGTAGACCGGTGCCGTCAGTTCGACGCGAAAGGCCGGAATATCCTTGACCCTGATGTCGAAGCCGAATGTCCGGGCCTGCCCGTCGCCGCCGGCAAGCTTGGCGCCACAGGAACCGCAGCGGTAATCCTTGAAAATCAACCCGCGCGTTTTGCCCGACGGCAGGCTGGTCTCGTCCTCGCCCGCCAGGTGATCGAGCAGGATGATCGGAAACTCCGGAACCGCGAAGCGCTTGTGCCCGTTCGGGCAGACCAGAGCCGGAAGCTGAGGGAAGGTGACCTTGAGTACGCCCTGCTCGCCGCTTACCGCGCCGATCGACTGCAGACGCATCCCGGCCTCGCATCGTTTGCATTTCGTGCTGTCAGCCATGCCGCTTCCTTCTCGTCATGCAAGCGGCATTTTTTGGGTATCAGCCGCCCGAAGCTCCCTGCACTGACTGCTTATTATATATGCAATCACTACGCCGCGACGCGGGCATAGAGGTTGAGCGCCGCCACGCTCAGCAGCGTCATCTTGAGGCTGAAGGCACGGTTCTCGCGCAGCAGTTCGCGGAACGGAGCCTGATAGCGCCCCTGCATCGCCAGCATGGTGTTGGACATCGGACAGCCAACAAGACCTATGCCCCAAGTCATGAGAAAGGTCATCGCCAGCAAGTTGGGGTTCGGGTCGAGCGGCGCCAGCCACGGACCCACTACCGACACCATGATGACGGGATGGAAACCGACCCACGCCAGCAGCGTGATCACCACCAGTACGACGCTCGCCTCCATGCCCCCGAAACGCGCGAATGGCACGCCGAGGTCGAGCGCCGCGATCATCCCCGTCATGCCGGCCGAGAGCACGCCCGCCGCGAGGAACAGCGACATTTCGCCGCCCATCTCCGGCAGTCGCACGGTGATCAGCCGGTATAACGAGGCCGCGGCGCGGTTGCCCTCACGCACAAGCAGCGTGGCGACGGTCACCAGCGGTGCCAGCGCGGCGATGACCGCCAGAACCGACCACGCCGGTTTGAGTTCGTGCACGGTCAGCACGCCGATCGCCAGCACCGCCGGCACCCACAGCGCCTCGAAGTGCACCGGGTAGCCCACAAAACCGCGGGCATGGCCGAAGCGCCGGGAGGAAAGCGTCAGCCATGACAGCAGCAATGCGATCACCGTCAGAGGAATGCCCATGCCCATCAGGCGGCTGATGCTCGCGCCCGGCGCCGCGGTCAGCGCCACCGCCATCGCGCCGTAGAACGGCGACCACAGGGCGCCGATGATGAAGGCCTGCGACAGTCCCATCGCCTGTTCCAGCGTGAGCCGGGAACGAGTGGCCAGCCGGTCGGCGAAAATCGCGACCGCCGAGAAATTGATCACTGCGCCGAACAGATGCACGCCGACCAACGTGCGCAGCAGGGCAAAGCGCCCGGTGTCGAGCCGCGTGCCGTCTGCGCCGCGCGTAGTGCTGATCAACTGCAGAAACGACACCGCGATCAGCATGCCGACCAGCGGGATATTCTGCGCCAGAGCGCGCTGGATAAGCCCTGTCTTGCCGCTGGCCATGCCCCACATCACGCCCGCGGCGCCGAAGGCGACGAGTGCCAGCACGATCCGCACCTGGGTGCGCGACAGACGCGACCACAGCAGCGCGCAGGCACTCCAGGCGATGATCCCCGTCAGCCAGCGGGGGAAAAATGGAACGATCTCGCCGATGATGACGAGTGCCACCACCGCGACAAACAGCCATGCCGCGAGCGTGTAGCGTATCACTGCGGTCCAATATCGTCAGGGTGAACGAGTGAACGGGTGAACGAGTGAGCCCCATCACCCCGATCCGCTCCCCTCGCCCGCTGCGCAGGCTCTCCCCCGGCGGTCGGGAAAGAGGAAGTTTTATTGCCTTTCACCCGTTCACCTGTTCACTTGTTCACTCATTCACGGGCCTCTACAGCGTCCCCGACAGTCCGCCGTCGACATTGACGCAGCAGCCGGTGACATAGCTCGCCGCGTCGGAAGCGAAGAAGGCGATCACGTTGGCAACTTCTTCTGCCTCGCCCATGCGGCCGAGCGGGACTGTCTTGCCGGTCTTTTCGTAATGCTCGGCAACGCTGATCCCCTGGCGTGCAGCGCGGCGTTCCTGCTGCCTGGACTTGATCTTGCCCACCGCCACCGCGTTGACAAGGATGTTGTCCCTGGCGAGTTCCTTGGACAGCGCCTTGGTCAGCGCGAGCCCTGCCGCGCGGCTGATGGTGGTCGGGAACGTACCGGCGCCAGGCTGCTTGGCGCCGACCATGTTGAGATTGATGATGCGCCCGCCGCCGCGCTTTTTCATGTGTGGAATTGCAACACGCGCGGTGCGGATCTGCGCAAACAGCTTGATGTCGAGATCGTGCTGCCAGGCCGCATCGTCGACCTTCTCGAAAGGATCCTGCGCCGTACCGCCGGCATTGTTGACGACGATGTCGATGCGCCCGAAATGTTTCACCGTTTCCTCGATGAAGCGCTCCATGTCGCCCGCCTTGGCGGCATCCGCCACCACCGGCAGTACCTCGCCTCCGGACTTCCTGATTTCATCGGCAAACGCGTTGAGCACTTCGGGGCGTCGCGCGCACAACGCGACCCTGGCGCCCTCCTGAACCAGCCGCAGCACTGTCGCGCGCCCGATGCCTTCACTGCCGCCGGTCACCGCGGCCACTTTGCCACGCAATCCGAGTTCCATGCGATTCTCCCTGCTGTTTTTTATATGGAAGTCCGGATTTTGACATATCGCAGCCGGCCCTGCTCTCCGTCTTGAAACAAGGGGAGCGCAGACAACCGCGTCTGCGGCGGCTTGCATGCAGGCGATGCGCCGCGCCACGACAGCACACTTATCGCAACCGGCAAGAATGAATTGTCCGCGCAATCTGCAAGTGCCGCGGCAACGCTGAACATCACTCATGGCTTGACGCCCAGTTGTCTGATCACCTTTCCCCATTTCACGATTTCGGCCCGGATGTAATCGTTCAGTGCGGCGGGACTGCTCGGCATGACTTCGGCGCCCAACCCATGCAGCCGTTCTTTCATGTCGGGATGCTGCAGGATCGCCACTACTTCCGAGTTGAGCTTGTTGATCACGGCGCCGGGGGTTTTGGCCGGGGCGAGCAGCGCAAACCACGCCATCGCCTCGAACCCGGGCAGCCCCGCTTCCGCCATGGTCGGCAACTGCGGCAGCGCCGCGGAACGCCCGGCACTGGTCACCGCCAGCGGACGCAGCCGCCCGGACCGGATGTAGGCCATGCTGGAAGCCGCGCTGCCGAACATCAGCGACACTTGACCGCCGAGGAGATCGTTGAGCGCCAGTGCCCCGCCTTTATACGGCACGTGCTCCATGATAATGCCCGTCATCGAACTGAACAGCAGCGCCGCCAGGTGAGTGGCGCTACCGGTGCCGGCCGAGCCGTAGTTGAGCTCCCCCGGACGCCTTTTGGCAAACACAATCAGCTCCTTCACCGACCACACCGGCAGCGACGGATGCACGATCAGCACGCTCGGCACCACGGCGACCATGGACACCGGCGCGAAATCACTGAGCGTGTCGTACGGCAGCTTTGGCTGCAGGCTGGGATTGGTGACGTGCGAGGTAAACGCCATCAGCAGCGTATAGCCATCGGGGGGCGCCTTGGCAACAATTTCGCTGCCGATGATCCCGCCAGCGCCCGGCCGGTTGTCAACCTGCACCATCTGCCCCCATGACTCGTACAGCTTCTGCGCG
>JAIESJ010000016.1 GCA_019746155.1 Burkholderiales bacterium | reverse complement strand
AGCCGAAAACGACGAACCGCAGCCGCAGGTGGAGGTCGCGTTCGGGTTCTTGATCACGAACTGCGCCCCTTCGATGCCTTCCTGATAGTCGATTTCCGCGCCTGTCAGATATTGCAGGCTCATCGGATCGATCAGCAGTGTGACGCCGCTTTTCTGCATCGAGGTGTCGTCTTCGTTTATGGTTTCGTCAAAGGTGAAACCGTACTGGAAGCCGGAGCAGCCGCCGCCCGTTACGAATACACGCAGCTTGAGATCGGGATTGCCCTCCTCGTCGATCAACTGTTTCACCTTGTTCGCCGCATTGTCGGTAAACACCAGAAGTTCCGGCATTTCGGTCACTGCATTCATGTCATGCTCCTAACAGATTCGCTGAAGATGAATATCCGATATGCAATATCGGCGGCACCCGGAAAACCCGGGGTCCGCAGGCTATTCCGCCGCCGCCGGTTTTAGCTGCACGATCTTGTCGGACTTGGCGTCGTTCTGATATACCAGCCGTCCCTGGATCACCGCTCCGAGCTGCATTTCGAGCGTTTTGTAGTATACATCACCTGTGACATTGGCTTTGGCCTGCAGTTCAACGTATTCGGCCGCATGCACCGGTCCCACGACCGTACCGTTAATGACCACATGCGAAACGCGGATTTCGCCCTCGATCTGCGCCTGCTCGGAGAGCACCAGCGTCCCGGGCTTGCCGTCAACGGCCATCACGTTGCCGCGCACATGCCCGTCAATGCGCAAGCCGCCGGAAAACGTGATATTGCCTTCGATCATGGTACCGGCGCCGATCAGGCAATCGATGCGATTCTGCGGCTTGCTGCCTTTGTTCCCGAACATGTTGGAGCTCCTCAGGAAATGTTCACGTTTTGCGTTAGTTTAGGCGCATTGCCGCCGTTTTCAAAGACCCTCACCTGCAGGCTCTTCACAACGGCATCGGGCGGAATTTTGAAGGTGCCCTCAATACGCTGGAAAAACTTGAAGTTAAGCCGGTATTCCCCGGCATTTTTGTCCTGCTCCGGCGGCAATGTCAGCACCACTTTGCGGTCGTTCTGTTGCAGATTCAGAACAAACTGTAGGCTACCCTGAAACTCCTTCACGCGCTGTCCGGTCTGCACCAGCAACAACCGGTAACTGTACTCGCCGGGCAGCGCTTCCTGCTGCAACCGGAAACGGTTTATCGTGATCGCGCCGTCCTTGCCGCTCGCCGGCATCAGGGACTGGAAAAATGCGAGGTCTTCCTTAAGCGTCGCGTTTTCCCCGGCCAGAGATTTCACTTGCTTTGCCAGATCACCATAAGTCGCGCGTTCGATCTGCAGTTGGCGTTCGGCGTTTGCCGCCCTGGCACGCAGCTCCGAGAGTTCCCGCTGCTGGTTTTCGACCGTTTCCTTGAGTTTCGTCAGCGCGCGGTCGGCTTCGCCCCGGCGGAATCCGGCAAATTCCATGCCGAAATCGTAAGTGGCCCAGCCGGTGCCGAATATCAGGCCGCCGACCGCGACAATACCCAGCCAGCGCAGATACCAGGGCACGTGGGTGCGCACCGCGACGCGGGGAGCCGAGATGCCGAACTTGCGTTTGAGCGTTTTCAGCAATTGCATGGGCATTGTTTTTTACGGCAGCAAAGCAATTTGCTCCAGCCCCGTTGCCTCCGCCATGCCGAACATGATGTTCATGTTCTGCACCGCCTGTCCGGCCGCGCCTTTCACCAGGTTATCGATCACGGACAGCACGACGACGGTATCGCCGTCCTGCGGTCGATGCACAGCGATACGGCAATGATTCGCGCCGCGCACCGAGCGCGTGTCGGGATGGCTGCCGGCGGGCATGACATCGACAAAAGCCTCGTCGACATAGCGTTTTTCATACAGCAACTGCAGATCCGCGGGACCGGTCAGCCGCGCATAAAGCGTGGCGTGAATGCCTCGAACCATCGGCGTCAGATGCGGCACGAACACGAGTTTGACGGGTTTGCCGGCGATCTGTGCCAGGCCTTGTGTAATCTCGGGAAGATGGCGGTGCCCCGGCACGCTGTAGGCCTTGAAGTTATCCGCGGCTTCGGCGAACAGCGTATGCACTTCGGCCTTGCGCCCGGCGCCGGAGACGCCGGATTTGGCGTCGGCAATCAGGTGCTCGAGATCGACAATGCCGGCCTCGACCAGCGGCAAAAAGCCCAGCTGCACCGCGGTGGGATAACAGCCCGGATTGGCAACCAGCCGCGCATTCCTGATTTTTTCACGGTTGACTTCGGGCAGGCCGTAGACCGCCTCGGCAACAAGCTCGGGGCAAGCGTGTTTCATGCCGTACCATTTTTCCCACAGCGCCACGTCCCTGATGCGAAAATCGGCGGCGATGTCGATCATGCGCACGCCGGCATCATAAAGCGCCCGGGCGTCGTTCATCGCCACGCCGTTCGGCGTGGCGAAAAACACCACATCGCAGCCATTGAGTGCCGCGGCGGAAGGCTCGGTGAATTTAAGCGGAACCCTGCCGCGCAGATTGGGAAACATCTCGGCCACGCCCATCCCCGCTTCCTTGCGCGAAGTAATCACGCGCAATTCGCAATGAGGGTGCTGCGCGAGCAGCCGCAGCAGCTCGACCCCGGTGTAGCCGGTGCCACCGACGATACCGACTTTGATGGTTTTCTGCGTCATCTCGCTATCCTGAAACCCGCGCTGGGGAACCAAGCAATGCTTTCGCCATCATCACGATTCCCTTGAATTATAGTCCCAGAAATGACAAAGCCGCCCGCGGGCGGCTTTTGTTCCGTGCTCCGGACTCAGCGTTTGGAGAATTGCTTGCGCCGACGCGCCTTGTGCAGGCCGACTTTTTTGCGTTCGACTTCGCGCGCGTCGCGCGTGACAAGCCCGGCTTTTTTGAGCACCGGCTTAAGCGCCGCATCATAATCGATCAGGGCACGGGTGATGCCGTGACGCACCGCGCCGGCCTGGCCCGATTCGCCGCCGCCATCGACGTTGACCATGATATCGAAGCTCGTCAGATTGTTCGTCAGCTCAAGCGGCTGCCGCACGATCATGCGCCCGGTTTCACGCGAGAAAAACTCGTCGACCGGCCTGCCGTTCACCATGATGTCGCCCTTGCCGGGCTTCAGAAATACCCGCGCCACCGCGCTCTTGCGCCGGCCGGTTCCGTAGTTGCTCTGCACTGCCATATGCTCGCCTCAGATTTCCAGAGTTTTCGGCTGCTGCGCGGTATGCGGATGGGCTGTGCCGGCATAAACCTTCATCTTGCGCAGCATCGCATACCCGAGCGGACCCTTGGGCAGCATGCCCTTGACCGCCATTTCCAGCACGCGCCCGGGGTGGCGCGCGTGCAGTTTCTCGAAGTTCGTAGAGTAAATCCCGCCGGGGTAGGTCGTGTGGCGGTGATAGATCTTGTCCTGCGCTTTGTTGCCGGTCACGCGCAATTTATCGGCATTGACCACCACGATATAATCGCCGGTGTCGACATGCGGCGTAAACTCGGGTTTGTGCTTGCCGCGCAGGCGGTGTGCAATTTCGGCCGCCAGCCGTCCCAGCACTTTGCCGGACGCGTCCACGATATACCAGTCGCGCCTGACTTCATGCGGCTTGGCGGAAAACGTCTTCATTGGTGTTGATCCTGCTGCTGTAAGCGTTTTAAGGAAGCTGCGGATTTTATTGCAAATCAGGCGTCTGTGTCAAATCGACCGGCGAGGGTTCGAGAGGGGTTGCGGAGCGCCGTATTCTAAAAAAATTAATATAAAACAGAGAATTAAATGAACTGGACGCTGATCAACGCCATTGCGCTGCTGTTAATCCCCCCAGGCTGCCTGCTGTTGCTGGCCGGAATCGGGTGGGTGCTCGCATTTCGCCGCCCGCGCCTGGGCAAAAGCCTGATCTGGCTGGCGCTGATCGCGCTTTATCTGCTGTCCACGCAGTATGTCTCCGACCGTTTACTGCAAGCGCTGGAACCTGTACCAGACAATCCTCTGGCCAGCCACGGCGTGCAGGCGATTGTGGTTCTCGGCGGCGGCACTTATTTCGCTGCGCCGGAGTACGGCACCGACACCGTCAAACCGGAAACGCTCGCCCGCCTGCGCTATGCCGCGCAGCTGCACCGCGCATCCGGGAAACCCATTCTGGTGACCGGCGGCAATCCCGAGGGCAATTCGATCGCCGAGGCCGTGCTGATGAAAGCCGTGCTCAACCGGGACTTTCAGGTGCCGGTGGCGTGGATCGAGGGCAAATCGGACAACACGCTGGAAAATGCGCGCCTAAGTCGCCTGATGCTCGATGCCGCCGGAATTCGCCGCATCTGGCTGGTCACCCATGCCTGGCATATGCCGCGCGCAAAGATGGCGTTTGAAAACGCGGGATTCGGCGTGGTGCCGGCGCCGACGGAATTTGCCACGAGTTATAAACTGTCCGTGCTGTCGTTCCTGCCGCGCGCCGAGGCACTGCGCAACAGCAGCAGGTTTTTCCACGAAGTCATCGGCATCGCCTGGTATCGGCTAAAATTCCTGGCCGGGCGCTAGTCGAGTTGCACGAAAACCTGGACGGCGGCATGTTTCACCGCAGCGGCCCCAAATCAAAGGACGACGATGAAAGTTCGCATCAAATGGCTTGAAAACGTATGTTTCGTTGCCGAATCGGAAAGCGGCCACGCGCTGGTGATGGACGGCGCGCCGGAAGGCGGCGGCCGCAACCTGGGCCCGCGGCCGATGGAAACCGTGCTGATGGGCACCGGCGGCTGCACCGCCTATGACGTGGTGCACATCCTGCGTAAAAGCCGCGCGCCGGTTACCGATTGTGTCGTGGAAATCGCCGCGGAACGCGCAGCGGAAGACCCGAAAGTCTTCACCAAAATCCACTTCCACTTCATCGTCACCGGCAAGGAATTGAAAGCGCAGCAGGTCGAGCGCGCGGTTCACTTGTCGGCCGGGAAGTACTGCTCGGCGTCGATCATGCTCGGCAAGACCGCCGCGATCACGCACGACTTCGAGATCCGCGAAGCCTAAAACTTTCGCCACAGAGTGCACAGAGGACACAGGGTAGCCCTGCTTTTCCTCCGTGATCTCTGTGTGCTGTGGGCTTTGCTTTTGTAAGTCTTAAATCCAGAACGCGGTTTTCGTCATCACCTTCGACGACAAGCGCATCGCAAGCTTGGCCGGCAGGGGCAATTCCGCTCCGCCATGCCGGAGCGCGCTCGTGGCATGGCGCGCCTCGTCGTCCTTCATCTGCTCCAGGATGGCGCGGCTTTTCTGATCTTCTTGCGGCAGTCGCTGCAGGTGGCCTTCCAGGTGTTTGACCACCTGATGCTCGGTCTCGGCGAGAAAGCCGAGATTCCATTTGTCGCCGAGCAGGCCCGATATCGCACCGATGGCGAACGAGCCGGCATACCACAGCGGATTGAGCGCACTCTTGCGACCGCCCAGCTCCTCGATGCGGCGCTCGGTCCACGCCAGATGCTCGGTTTCCTCCCGCGCCGCTTGTTCGAGCGCCTGCTTCGCCGCCGAATCACGCGCCGTGAGCGCCTGCCCCTGATAAAGGGCCTGGGCGCAGATTTCGCCGCTGTGATTGACGCGCATCAGTGCCGCCGCCAGCGCGCGCCGGGATGCCGGCATTTCCGCATCCGGCAATTCATCGCCGGGCGTGTGGCGCAGCGACTGCGCCGGCGCAAGCAGCGTGCGCAGGCCCTTGTCGAAGCCGATGATCAGGCGGTCAAGATCAAGCATGTCGCCAGTATACCGCCGTCTAGGAGTTTGTCGAACCCAGGCCCGACAAACTCCTAAAATGAAAAAACTAAAGATCGAGATGAAAAAACGCGATGCAAGTGACGTTGGATCCGGTTAGCGTAGGGTTTCAACACGTAAAGCTTCTTTCTTAAGCAGCCTGTCGCCCAAGCATCGATTAACGGCGATCCATTCACGCTACGCGTTCCGGCGAATGGAGCCAAGTCCGACAGGCTGCTTTCCGAACAGCCGTTCGAGCTCGGCGCCGGGTTCGGCTGCGCGCATGAAGGCTTCGCCGACGAGGAAGCAGCTCACCCTGTTGTCACGCATGGTCTGCACGTCCTCCCGCCTGATTATTCCGCTTTCGGTGATCACGATACGGTCACCGGGGATGCGGTTGAGCAGGCCGAGCGTGGTATCGAGCCGCGTTTCGAACGTGCGCAGATTGCGGTTGTTGATGCCGATCAGCGGTGTCTTGAGCTTCAGCGCCCGCTCGAGTTCATCGCCGTCGTGAACCTCGACCAGCACCGCCAGGCCCAGCTCGCGCGCAACCGATTCGAGCTCCTGCATGCGCGACAGATCGAGTGCTGCCACGATCAGGAGGATGCAGTCCGCTCCCGCCGCGCGCGACTCAAAGATCTGGTACGGCTCGATCATGAAATCCTTGCGCAGCACCGGCAGCCGGCACGCCGCACGCGCTTCACGCAAGTCATTGATCTTGCCTTGGAAAAATTGCGCATCCGTGAGCACCGACAAGCATGCCGCGCCATATTGCTCGTAGCTTTGCGCGATCGCGGCCGGCTCGAAGCGCTCGCGCAGCACGCCTTTGCTCGGGCTCGCTTTCTTGACCTCCGCAATCACCGCCGGCAGACCGGCCGCCACTTTCGCGCGCAGGCTGCCGACGAAATCGCGCGGCGGAAGAGCGGCTTTCACTTCAGCTTGCACCGTCGCGAGCGATTTTGCCGCTTTGGCACGCGCCACCTCCTCCGCCTTGACGGCGAGTATGCGTTGCAGGATGTCAGCCATCGCCACGCGTGAAGGCGACGAACTGATCGAGCTTGTCGCGCGCCGCACCACTGGCAATTGCCGCCAGCGCCTTGCCGACACCCTCGATAAGCGTGCCGGCCAGCCCGGCGACATAGATGCTGGCGCCGGCGTTGAACGCCACGATGTCGCGCGCAGCGCCCTCCCGGTTCTCCAGTGCCGCCAGCACCATGGTCTTCGACTGCTCGACGCCGTCGACGCGTATCGCAGCATTGTCATGGGTCTTGAGGCCGACGTCCGCGGGTTCAATCACATACTCGCGCACTTCACCGTCCTTGAGTTCGCCCACCAGGGTCGGGCCCGCAATCGAGATTTCGTCCAGCCCTTCCTGGCCGTGAACGATCAGCACGCGCCGGCTGCCGAGCCGCTGCAGCACGCGCGCCTGGATGCCGACCAGGTCGGGATGGAATACGCCCATCACCTGCTGCCGGGCGCCGGCCGGGTTGGTGAGCGGCCCCAGAATGTTGAAAATGGTCTTGACCCCCAGCTCCCTGCGCACCGGCGCCGCATGCTTCATCGCGCTGTGATGATTGGGCGCGAACATGAAGCCGACGCCGACCTCGGCAATGGATGTCGCGACCTGCTCCGGTGTCAGGTTGATGTTGGCGCCGAAGGCCTCGAGCAGGTCGGCGCTGCCCGATTTGCTCGACACCGAGCGCCCGCCATGCTTGGCGACTCTGGCGCCCGCCGCGGCCGCAACGAACATCGCCGCCGTCGAAATGTTGAAGGTGTGCGCGCTGTCGCCGCCGGTGCCGCAGGTGTCCACGAGATGCGGCTCGTCGGGCACCGGCACCTTGGTCGAAAATTCTCGCATCACCTCCGCCGCCGCGGAAATTTCGCCTATGGTTTCCTTCTTCACGCGCAGCCCGGTAATGATCGCCGCGATCAGCACCGGCGACACCTCCCCGCCCATGATACTTCGCATCAGCGACAGCATTTCTTCGCGGAAGATTTCGCGGTGTTCGATGATGCGCGTGAGCGCATCCTGCGGTTTCATATTGCCTCCGTCGGACACGTTTTTATCATCGAGATAGCCCCCTTTCCTCCCCCAGAAAATTCTGCAACAGCTTGTGACCGTGCTCGGTCAGGATCGACTCCGGATGAAACTGTACGCCTTCGACCGCGACGGACTTGTGACGCACGCCCATGATCTCGCCGTCGTCGGTCCAGGCGGTGATCTCCAGACAGTCCGGCAGGCTGGCCTTCTCGATCACCAGCGAATGATAGCGCGTCGCCTGAAACGGATCAGGCAGTCCCCTGAAAACGCCGGCATTCTGATGCCGGATCGCCGAAGTCTTGCCGTGCATGAGCTGCTTCGCGTGCACGATCTTTCCGCCAAAAGCCTGGCCTATGCTCTGGTGCCCCAGACACACGCCGAGAATGGGGATTTCGCCGGCGAAACGCCGGATCAGCGGCACCGAGACACCGGCCTCGTTGGGCGTGCAGGGACCGGGCGAGACCACGATGCGCGCGGGCTTCAAGCGCGCGATCTCGTCGAGCGTGATCTCGTCATTGCGGTAAACCCCGACTTCCTCGCCGAGCTCGCCGAAATACTGCACCAGGTTGTAGGTAAAGGAATCGTAATTGTCGATCATCAGCAGCATAAAACACCTAACTATTTGAATTTACTTAAATTAATATAGCGGCATGCGCCATTGATACCCGCATGCTTACCCGCTTTTTCATTGGCCTAAGGCCGTTCGGGGTCGCCGATCCGCCCGGCGCAGCGATAGGGAGTTTACGCGACAGGCTTGCGCCAGCGCCACGGCAGGGCAGGGAAAATAATGGTGGTTGCTCGAAACTGCATGAACCAGATTATTCCGGCAATCCGTCCTGCAAGCAAGCGCGCAGCAATATGAGAAAGCCCAAACGAATCAGTAAAGCTGATTGGAAAGCGGTGGAAAGCCCCGAGCTTAAGCAGGCGGAGTTCGCGAAAATGCGGCGCGCCTCGGCGGTTGTCCCGCAGGTCGTTGAAGCTGCGCGCCGGGCGCGTGGGCGGCCGAAGCTGGAAGCAACGAAAGAACTGGCCAGCCTGCGCCTGTCTCCCGTCGTGCTCGACCACTTCCGGAGCCAGGGAGCAGGATGGCAAACCCGCATCAACCATCTCCTTGAGGATGTTGTTGTACTGGCGCGCGGCGGCACTCCAGCCGAACGCGCAGAACTCACCAAGAAGATTTGGAGTTACATCAAACGCCAGGGATTACGGCCGGCCCAAAAAGTGTTGTCGGCGTTCGGATGACCTCGGAGAGGACGTCGGCCGTCACTCAGGCAAAGAGAAAACGAGCGCTGTAGTCGCCTCGCCATCCTCCCAACGGATGGCGTGAAGGGGCGCTTCCTGTGATCGCTCCCACTCGTTTCGAGTGAGATGGAAAAAACCCGCGACCCCCATGGTCGAAGTCTTGACCTCAATCAAGAGCGAGCGCGAATCGCCAGCATCGATAATCGACAGCACATCATAGCCGTCTTCGTTGTTGTCGATCGCCTTTTGGCTTGCGCCCTGTGCGATCATCTTCGTGGGCAATCGTGAGCTTCTCGCCTTGGCGCCCGATCGCAGCTAAGCGGTCGTTCTTTTGGCCACGGGCCATCGCGGCCATAGGTGGCGTTTTGCACAAGAGTAACTCATCGCGTCCATACCCCCTGGCCGCAACGCTGATTTCCGGCAATAGCCTTTAGTCGAGTCTGGTGTCGAGCCCGGATTCGGCCATTTCCGCGGCACGCAGCAGCGCCTTGGCCTTGTTCTGGGTCTCCTGCCATTCGGCATCGGGCTGCGAATCGGCAACGACCCCGCCGCCCGCCTGCACGTGCAGCATGCCGTCCTTGATTACCGCAGTGCGCAGCGCAATCGCCACGTCCATGTTGCCGTGAAAGCCGAGGTAGCCGACCGCGCCGGCGTAGACGCCGCGTTTGACCGGCTCCAGCTCGTCGACGATTTCCATCGCCCGCACTTTGGGCGCGCCCGAAACCGTGCCGGCGGGAAAAGTCGCGCGCAGCACGTCGATCGCATCCAGACCCGGCCTGAGCTTCGCCTCGACGTTGGACACGATGTGCATCACGTGGGAATAACGCTCAATCACCATCTGCTCGGTGACGCGCACCGTGCCGGTCTGCGCCACGCGCCCCACGTCGTTGCGGCCGAGGTCGACCAGCATGATGTGCTCGGCGCGCTCCTTGGCGTCCGCCAGCAGTTCTTCGGCAAGCGCCGCGTCTTCCTCGGGCGTCGCGCCGCGCCGGCGAGTGCCGGCGATCGGCCGCACCGTCACGGTATCGCCTTCGAGCCGCACCAGGATCTCGGGCGAGGCGCCGACCACGTGAAAACCGGCGAAATCGAAATAGAACATGTACGGCGAGGGATTGAGCGTGCGCAGCGCGCGATACAGCGCCAGCGGCGTCGCATGAAACCGCTTGGACATGCGCTGCGACGGCACCACCTGCATGATGTCGCCGTCGTAAATGTATTGCTTGGCGCGCTCGACCGCGGCGTGATACGGCTTCTCGCCGAAACCCGAAACCGCCGGTTCCGACGGCCCACGGGTGTCTGCGGGAATGGCGACGGGCTCGCGCAGCTTCTTCAGCAGCTCGCCGAGCCGGTGCCGGGCATTGCGATAGGCATCGGACTTGCCGGGTTCGGCATAGACCACCAGCGACAGCTTGCCCGACAGGTTGTCGACGATGGCGATTTCTTCGGAAACCAGCAGCAGGATATCCGGCACGCCGAGCGGATCGGGCTTGTGCGTGCCGGCCAACCGTTTCTCGATATAGCGCACCGTGTCGTAACCAAAGTAACCCACGAGTCCGCCACAGAAGCGCGGCAGGCGCGTATCCTGCGCAACCTTGAAGCGTCCGAGGTAGGCGTTGACGAACTCGAGCGGGTCAGCCGTCGTCGTCCGGCTGAGCGCCCGGTCTTCGTGCAGTTCCACGCACTCCTGACCGCGCACTTCAATACGCGTGGTCGCGGCAAGCCCGATGAATGAATAGCGCCCGAAGCGCTCTCCGCCGACCACCGATTCGAGCAGATACGAATACGGGCGGTTGGCGAGTTTGAGATAAATGGAAAGCGGCGTGTCGAGATCGGCAAACGTCTCGAGCACCAGCGGGATACGGTTATAGCCTGCTTGCGCAAGCCGCTCGAACTCACTCTCGGTCATCAGTCACTCCACGGAACGGAACAAGGTTGGGAAACTGCGCTGCGTACAGCGCCAGGCAACGGCTTAACGACGCCAGAGGCGCCAGCGCCCCCAAGCGCAAACCGCCTGTTTCCGTATTCCATGATCCGCGCGGTGCATGACCAATTATTCCTTTTGAATCAACCGGGTGGCTTCGAGCAACGACGTTACTATAGCATCTATGTCGAGCTCGCGCACATCCCGTCCCTCGTTATAGCCGTAGGTCACGCAAAATACCGGGCAGCCGGCGGCGCGCGCGGCCTGGGCGTCGTTGAGCGAATCGCCGATCATGAGCATGTCGCGTGGTTCGATGCCGAACTTTTCGCAGGTATGCGTGAGCGGCAGCGGATCGGGTTTCTTCCGGGGCAAGGTGTCGCCGGCGACCACCTCGGCGAAATAGGGCGCGAGCTTCATGTGTTCAAGCAGCGGCAGCGTGAAACTGCCCGCCTTGTTGGTCACGCACGCCAGCGGGAATCCCTGCTCGCGCAATTGATCGAGCCCTTCTTTCACGCCAGGATAAATCAGCGTATGCCTGCCGTTGACGCCGGCATAGCAGCGCTCGAAAATCGGCAGCGCCCGCGCGAACAGCTCAGGATCGGCCGTGCCGTCGAGCGAGCCCGCGAGCGCGCGCTCGACCAGCTTGGGGATGCCCTTGCCGACAAAGGTGCGGATCAGGGCCTCGTCGAGCGGCGCGCGGCCGAGTTGTTTCAACATCATATTGGCCGCCACCGCGAGATCGGGAATGGTGTCGAGCAGCGTGCCGTCGAGGTCGATCATCACGGCTTTGACGCGCAAGGGAAACGTGAGGCTCAAGGGGTCTCCTGGGGGGAACAGCAATGCCGGGACTGCTAGACTTTGCCGAGCTCGGCGCGCATCGCGCCGATCGTGG
>JAIESJ010000117.1 GCA_019746155.1 Burkholderiales bacterium | reverse complement strand
CAAGCGGTTCGAACAGGTGTTCGAGGCGCTCCGCAGGGATGTGGCCGCCGTCGTTGCTCACGCGGATCCGCAGGGAGCCGGCGGCGGTCTCGACGAGGCAGGCAATTCGCCCGCCGGGATCGACCGCGCGGATGGCGTTGAGCAGGAGATTGATCAGGATCTGGCGCACCGCGGTCGAAGGAAGCGGCACCCCCTGCACAAGCCGGTTGTCCCACTCCAGCCGCGCCGGCCTGCGATGCGCGTCGGCGAGCACGAGCGTGCGCACGTCCTCAAGGTCCTGCGGCGAAAGCGGGTGCGCCTCGAGCTTCGCCTCGATCAGCAGCGCGGCGACCGTCTCCTTGATCTGCGTGAGGCCGCGCTCGAGAAGCGCCATCGTCCTGAGCGTCATCGGATCGCCGTTGCCGTGGTGCCTGAAGGTGTCGATCGCGTTGAGCATGCCGCCGAGCGGGTTGTTGATCTCGTGCGCGATGCCCGCCGCGAGCCTGCCGAGCGCCGCGAGCCGCTCGGAGATGATCATCTGCCGCTCGAGTTCGGCCTTGTCGCGCAGGCCCGCGAGCATGTCGCGGAAGGCGGTAGCGAGGCGCCCGATCTCGTCTCCCGATTCCTCGAACTGCGGCATCCGCTCGCCGGGATCGGCGCGGCCGACGCGGCCCATGCGCTCGGCCAGGTCGACGAGCGGCCCGGCAAAGCGCTGCGCCCACCACCAGCTCGCCGCAATGACGACCGCGAGCACCGCGAGCGTCACGAGCGCCGCCCGTTCGATGATGCCCCACAGCCGCGGCAGAAAGACGTTGCGGGAATACGCCATCACGAGCGTGCCCAGGAGAACGCCGTCCGCGACGATCGGCGTAAGCATGTAGAGGTGCTCGGTATCGCTGCGATCCACGAGCTGCGGCGCGCCCGGCGAGCGGCTGCGCAGCGCGTCGATGAGCGGACGCGCGTCCGGAATCGCCGTTACCACCTCGGCGAGGACCGGGAAACGGTCGGCGCGGCTCGACACGTAGATCCGCAGCTGGGGATCGACGATCGCGAGCCATTCCGCGGCGAGCGGCGAATCGGCGCGGACGCCGGTCTGGAACGGCGAGACAATGATCTCGTAGGCGTGCCAGACGTCGTCGTGGACGAGCGACGAGACCAGCGTGTGCGCAAGTACCCGGCCCATGCTGTCGGCAGTCTCGACCAGGTCGCGCTTGAGGTCGTCGTATTCGCGCGCCACCAGGGAGGCCGACACCGCGATCGCGGTGATCACGATGAGCACGCTGCCCCGCAGCGGAATCTTGTACTTGAGGCTGAGGTCGCGAAGCCGCATCTCAGGCGCGGTCCACCGCGCGCATCATGGCGGCGATCCCGTCGAAGAGCCTCGGCTCGCCGCGCACGAAGCCGTCGAGGTTAAGCTGCCTGAGCAGCACCGCGCCCTCGGCGTCGCCCGCCATGCCGAGCAGCACCGCCTGCATCGCCTCCAAGGTGGCCGCGGGCGTCGCAGCACTCGCCACGAAGGGTGGATGGCCGAACTGCTGCGACTTCTCGACCACCCGCGTGCGTCCTGTGAGCTCAGGGTGCAGGCGGGCGAGCGTCTCCCAGACATAGCCGTCCACCGCGCCGCCCTGCGCGACGTGAGCCGCAACGGCCTCCACCACTTTGCGATGCGCGAAAGTAAAGAACGTACGCGCGAAAAATGCGGCAGGCGTCGTGTTGCGCTGGTGCAACCGGTACCGCGTGTAGAGATGTCCCGAGTTCGAATCGGGATCGGAGAAGGCGAACACCTTGCCCCGCAGGTCGTCCAGCACGCGCGTCGCGGAATCGGACGCCGGCACAATGAGGTACGAGCGGTAGAGCGGCTCGCCTTCGAACAGCGGCACCGCGACCAGCCGCAACCGGTCGCGATGGCGCACGAACGGGTAACCGCAGATCCAGGCGAAATCGAGCCCGCCATCGCGCACGGTATCTACAATCTCCCGATAGGTCCGCCTCTGCACGAACTCGACCGGCCGCCTCAGCCGTGCCTCGAAGTACCGCCTCCAGGCGAGAACGAACCCCAACTGGTCATCCACGAACACTTTGGTCAGGCCAACGCCGAGTAGCGACCGCGCGGGCGCCTGCGCCCGCGCGGTCGCAGCGGCAAGCGGTGCGGCGCCGAGCGCGAGGATGAGCCGTCTCCGGTTGCGCATGATTCTTCTCCATGCTCAGTGTTCCATTGTACACCTGCAACGGGGACGAAAAGTACTTCCGCAAGCGGCGATCCCTTGCGTTACCGGCAGGTGACGGTCGCGCCCCGGCGATGCCCGCTTTTGTTACCACTCAGTAACACCGTGCGCCGCGCCCTCTTGCGAATTGTCTCGCAAACCTTGCCCCCGTCAACCTGGCGCGGATCGTGCATGGGGATCTGCGCTCGTACGCGTGGAGGACAACAGTTGTCGAGCGAGTCGTTGCAATTATTGCGGGAAGACGGGGCGCTCCGCCTGCAAGAAGGAGCGTGCTTGCCGCTGCGCAGCAGGTTCGGGCAATGCTCCGCGTGCGCCCAAGCCTGCCCGGCCGGCGTGCTGCGGGTGAGCGTCGCGGCGGTCGAGCTTTCCGAGGGCTGCCTGAACTGCGGCCGCTGTGTCGCCGCCTGCCCGACGGATGCGCTCCGGCTCGAGGGATACGGATGCGCCGCGACACTCGGCGCGGAGCCGCACCGGCACCCGCTCGAAGTGGATTGCTGGAAGGTGCCGCGCGCGCGCTCCGGCCCCGACGCGATCCGGGTTCCCTGCCTCGGCGGCTTGAGTACCGGAAGGCTGCTGGAGCTGTGGCGCACGGCCGGCGAAGCGGGCCTGGAACTGCTCGATCGCGGCTGGTGCGGCGCGTGCAGCGCCGGCGGCGGGAACCGCCACCCCGTGCAGCACGCGCTCGATACCGCACGTCTCTGGCTGGAGGCGGTCGGCGTCGAACGCGAGCGCCTGCCGCGGCTCGCCTTGCGTCCGCTGCGGATCCGGGAGATGCCCGAGAAGATTCCGGAACCGGAGGCCGAACGCCCGATTTCGCGCCGGCAGTTTCTGCGCACGGTGACGGCGCAGGCGGGAGCGGCTGCAAAGCGCGCGGCGCCGGTTCCGATCGGTGGACCGGGCGCGCCGGCATTTCCGGCGAGCGCGCGGCGCGAGTCCGCCGAGCGCCGGCGCGTCCTGAATGCGCTTGAGGCGATCGCCGCGCGGCGCGGCGCGGCGCTGCCGGACGAACTGTACCCGCGCGTCTCGAACAACGGCACCTGCGCCGACCACCGCGTCTGCACCGCCATCTGCCCCACTGGCGCACTTGCGGTACGGACGGTCGATTCGCGCGCCGCGCTTGAATTCGATGCCGCGGCCTGCATCGCCTGCGGCGCCTGCGAACGGGCATGCCCGGAGCACGCGCTGGCGCTCGATGCGCACGGCGGGCAGCGGGAACGAAGCATCGTGGCAATTCACCGCCAGCAGCGCTGTATGGCATGCGGCACCGAGTACACGGCAAAGAACGAGGACGACGGGCTGTGCCTGTCCTGTCACAAGACGCGGAAGTTTCTGCGCAATGGTGCCGCGATGTTGCGCGCGGCATGGCACTGACCCCTGAGCAATGCAAACAGAGGAGACCGAGATGGGTATCATGGACAGTATCTTCCAAGCACCGGTGAGCCGGCGCCGTTTCCTGCAGGCGACCGCGGCGGCGGGCGCCGTCGGAGCCGCGGTCGGCGGCGGCATGGGCGTCTCCACGCTGCGCGACGCGCAGGCGCAGACCAAGCCCGCCGGCGACACCAAGATCACCAAGAACATCTGCCACCAGTGCCCGGCGCGCTGCGGCATCGACGTCTACACGACCGACGGCCGCGTTCACGCGATCTACGGCACGTCTGACCACCCGATCTCGAACGGCAAGCTCTGCCCCAAGGGGCCGCTCGGCGCCTACATCCTGTACGACCCGGACCGGTTCAAGGGCCCGATGAGGCGCACCAATCCGAAGAAGGGACGCAACGAGGATCCGAAATTCGTTCCCATCTCCTGGGACGAGGCGCTGGGAATGGTAGCGTCACGCCTGAACGCACTGCGTGAGAAGGGCGAATCGCACCGCTTCGCGCTGTGCTTCGGCCGCGGCTGGGGTGCATCCTGCGCGGGACTGCTCGGCACTTTCGGCAAGCTGTACGGATCGCCCAACGTCCCGATCGGTCACTCGTCGATGTGTTCGGACGGCAGCATCCTGTCCAAGCAGTGCACCGACGGCAACGCCTCCTACAACGCGTATGACTACCGCAACGCCAACTACCTCCTCATGTTCGGCGTCGGCTTCCTCGAGGCGTTCCGGCCGTACAACAACAACATGCAGGTCTGGGGCTACATCCGCGGCGACAAGTCGCCCAAGACCCGCATTACCGCGGTGGACGTGCACATCAACACCACGCTCGCGGGCTCCGACCGCGCGCTGCTGATCAAGCCCGGCACCGACGGCGCGCTCGCGCTCGCGATTGCACACGTGATCCTCACCGAAGGGCTGTGGGACCGCGCCTTCGTCGGTGACTTCAAGGATGGCGTCAACCGGTTCAAATCCGGAGAAACCGTCGATCCCGCCACCTTCAGCGAGAAGTGGGTGAAGGGGCTGGTCGAGTGGTGGAACATCGAACTGAAGGACCGCACGCCCAAGTGGGCGGCCGAGGTGACCACCATTCTGCAGCGCGAGATCGTGGACACCGCGCGCGAGTTTGGCACCACGCGGCCGGCAATCGCGTTGTTCGAGCGCGGCGCGCACGCGCACTCGAACGGCATCTACAACGGCATGGCGATCCACTCGCTCAACGCGCTGGTGGGCTCGCTCTACGCCAAAGGCGGGCTCATGTACCAGATGGGCCCGTCCTATGGCCCGATGCCGGTCAAGGAGGAAGACGTCCTCGACGACTACGCGAAGAGCGGGCCGTGGAAAAAGCTCCCGCGCATCGACATGAAGGGCCACGAGGACGGCTACCTGCTGGCGAAGAACATGCTGCAGGAAGTCGGCCCCAACCACCTCAACGGCAAGCCCTACAAGCTCGACACGGTGATGTTCTACCTCACCAACCCGATCTGGACCGCGCCCAACGGCCAGGCCTGGGAGGAGGCGTTGAAGGACGTGTTCGTGATCGAGACCTCGCCGTTTCCGAGCGAAACGGCGATGTTCGCCGACGTGGTGCTGCCCGACCACACCTTCCTCGAGCGGCTGCAGGACGCGCCGACCTATCCCTTCCAGGGGTTCCCGATGGCACAGCTGCGCGTGCCGGCTGTGAAACCGCTCTACGACACCAAGTACTTCGGCGACACGCTGATCGAGATCGGCAAGCGCATCAAGGGGCCGACGGGCGAGTACTACAAGGCGCTCGGCAACTCGGAGAACGTGGTCCGGCATCTCGCCAAGGGCTTCGAGCAGAACCCGGGCGACAACGGCGTCAAGGACTTCGAGAGCTGGAAGGAAAAGGGCGTGTGGTACCGCAAGCCCTACCTCTGGCAGCAGCGCAACGGCGAGTTTTTCGAGTGGGACGGCAAGGACTACGCGAAGCCGATGAAGCCCGACGAGGTGAAGGCGAAGCTCCTGCCGACGCCTTCGGGCCGGTTCGAGTTCCGCTCCGGCTACCTGGAGAAGAACGCCGACTGGATCGCCGCCAAGACCGGGCGCGACAAGGCAAAGCTCATGTTCCCGCACTGGGAGGAGCCGAAACACCCCGGCGGCGGCGACCTGTACATGGTGACGCCCAAGGTCGCGCTGCACGCCGAAGGCCGCGGCGGCAACTTACCGATCGCGATCGCGCAACTGCAACCGACGCTCGGCGGGCGCGACCAGGTCTACATCGAAATCAACCCCCGGACCGCGAAGGCCAAGGGCATCGCCGACGGCGACCGGATTCGGCTCAAGTCCGCCGTCGGAACCGTCGAAGGGCGATGCAAGTACTACGAGGGCGTCAGGCCCGACACGCTCGTCTTCCCGATGGAGCACGGGCACTGGGCGCACGGCCGCTGGGCGAAGGGCCGCGCCCCTGGCCACAGCGGTGAAGTGACCGTGAACCAGTCCGACCGGATCACGGGCCAGTGCCTGTACTACACCACCAAGGTGACGGTCGAGAAAGCCTGAACCGCGCGATCAAGGAGGAATAGCTATGGCTAAGTGGGGAATGGTCATCGATCTCGACAAGTGCACCGGCTGCCAAGCCTGCACCACGGCTTGCGCGATGGAAAACACGCGGCTGCCGGGCGAGAACTGGCAGGACGTGCTCTTCTATCACGAGGGCACATACCCGAACGTGAAGCTGATGTGGTTCCCGCGCCCGTGCATGCACTGCGAGAACCCGTCGTGCGTCGAGGTATGCCCGACCGGAGCGACCTACAAGGAGAAGGAAGGCGGCTTCGTGCTGGTGGACTGGAACAAGTGCATCGGCTGCAAGTACTGCATGGTGGCCTGCCCGTACGGTGTGCGCTTCTATACCGACGAGAAGGCGGTGGTCGAGCCCGACATCCGCGGCGTCTTCAAGGGCACCAACGACCGGCAGTGGAGCCCGCCGTACCAGACACCGCAGGACGATCCGGCGCACGGCGTCGGCATCCAGCCGCACGGCGTCGTCTCCAAGTGCACGTTCTGCTACCACAAGGTGAGCAAAGCCCCGAAGGGTGTCGCCGACCTCGACGAGGATATTCCCGAGCTGAAGGAGCATGTTCCAGCGTGCGTCCGCGTGTGCGCACCCAAGGCGCGCTACTTCGGCGACCTCGACAACCCGGCGAGCAAGGTCAACCGGCTGATCGCCGACAAGAACGGCGTGCGCCTGATGGACGAGACCGGCAACAAGCCGCAAGTGTATTACCTGTCGGGTGGCGCTGCCGCTTCGGTGCCCGGCAAGCGCGCGAGTAAGGACAAGGCCTGAAGGAGGAAACCACGTGAATACCGCAACTGTCGCAAAACCCAACACCGTGCTTCTCGCCGCCACAATCGGCCTGCTCGTCACCGGCGGGCTCGCCCTGAGCGGCCTCATGACGCAGGGGCACGCCGCGCTAAACGCCAACAGCCTCGGCATGTACTGGGGGCTGCCGATTGTGGTGTACGACTTCTTCCTGCTCACCTCGACCGGACTGGCGATGGTCGCCTCGATCGCGCTGGTGTTCGGCGCGCGCGATTTCGTCGTGGTGGCCAAGCGCTGCGTGTGGCTGGCGCTTGCGGGGCTGGTGGGCGGGGTCGCGGTGCTCGCACTCGAACTGGGGCACCCGTTGCGCGCGATCTGGGCGATCCCGTTCTACTTCCAGACCGCGTCCCCGCTTTTCTGGAAGGTGCTGTTCGTCGCGGCCTACGTGATCCTGCTGCTTACGCTTTTCGCGAAGCTCTCGAAGCCGGGCTGGACGCCCGAATCGGTGCGCGGTACGGCGCTCGCGACGCTGATCGCGGCGCTCGGGATCACCGTCCTCGCCGGCGGCGTGTACGGCACGATGACCATGCGGCCGTTCTGGTCGAGCGGCGACGTGCCGGTCGCGTTCCTCGCCGAATCGATTCTTGGCGGGCTTGCGTTCACCATGTTCTTCACCTACCTGGCGTACGGCTTCAATCAGGACATGATGCCGCCGCGGCTAAAGGCGCTGTTCACGAAAGAGCTGCCGGCGATCTTCGCGATAGCGATCGTCGTACACGCGCTCTTCGTCGGCGCGCGCACGGTCACGGGTTTGTACGGCAATGCCGAAGGGCTGCAGGTGTGGCAGCACATTGTGCGCACCCCCCTGTTCCACGTCGAGATCTGGGCCGGCCTCGCGCTGCCGCTGGCGCTGATGCTGATGGAAGGCACGCGGGCGGCATGCAGGTCCTCGCCGCAGCTCTGGTGATGGTGTCGTTGCTCATCTCGCGCTATGACTACATCATCGGAGGGCAGATGGTGCCGCTCTTCAAGGGCACGTGGGCACCGGAGCTGCTTGTCTATCGGCCCTCGATGACCGAGTGGATGCTGTTCCTGATGGCGATCTTCCTTGCCAACGTGGTAAATGCTTATGGCGAGCGCAGCCTCGGGCTGTCCGACGAGCCCGCGCAGTAGCACATCGGGCGCGAAGGCGGAGTTCTTTGTCTGCCTGGCGCGCGCGTTCCAGCCGATGCGCACGCCAGAGGCCGAGGACGCGTTCGCGCATGTGCTCGCGGACGATCTCCTCGAACTCGCGGCTGAGGCGGGTTACGACATCGGCGACGCGGCGGTCCGATTCGCCGCCTGCGCCGCCGATCCGGAGGTGCGGCTACTCACGGACTACAGCGCGCTCTTCCTCGTGCCGCCTGTGCCGGTGCCTCTAAACGCTGGCCTGTATCTCGACGGCGGGCTGCTCGGCCAGGGGACGCAGGCGATGCTCGAACGCTATCGCGAGGTGGGGCTCGCCCCCGACGAGCGCTTTCGCGACCTGCCGGATCACGTTTCGATGCAGCTCGAATACGTCGCCGTGATGTTCGCGCGCGCTGCCAACGGCGATCCCGCATGCGCGGTGCGCGCCAACGAGTTCCTAGCGCGGTTCGTGCTCAGATGGATCCCTGCGTTCTCGCGAGCGCTGCAGGCCGCGGCCGAGCGCATTCCTGCGGCGCACGCCTACGGCGCGCTTGCCGCGATCCTCGATGCCGCCGCGCGGCACGAGACCCAGCCCGACTCGGATTAGGGCCCTGCTCCTTCTTCTGCCGCGCGGCGGTAATGCTTTGCGCCGCCCTCGCGCTGTCGCGATCGCGATGGCTGCGCTCGCGCTCTGGCGGTTGCGCCGGCGTCACCCTGGTTAGCCCGCGTTCCGTCGCCGCCTTACGCCGCCCGAGTGCCCGCGGCCACCCGCACGGCGTCGGCGATCGCCTGGGCCGCCTGGGCGATGCGCTTACGCGGCTCGCCCTCGACCATGACCCGGATCACCGGCTCGGTGCCGGATGCGCGGATCAGCACCCGGCCCGTGCCGGCAAGGTCCTTTTCGGCTTGAGTTACTGCCCGTTGGACTTCTTGATGCTTAAAAAAATCCAAACGCTTTTTCACTGCGACATTGATCAGCACCTGCGGGTAGAGCGTCACCGCCGCGGCCGCCTTGGCAAGCGTGGTCTTTGCTTCGACCAGCGCCTGCAGCACCTGCAAGGCCGAAACGATGCCGTCGCCGGTGGTGTGCTTATCGAGGCAGACGATGTGGCCGGAGTTCTCGCCGCCCAGCTGCCAGCCGCGTTCCTGCAGCAGTTCGAGCACGTAACGATCGCCGACCCGGGCGCGCGCAAACGGCACCTTGAGTTTCGCAAGCGCATGCTCGAACCCGAGATTGGTCATGAGCGTGCCGGCCACTCCGCCCTTGAGTTCGCCCAGTTTGTGGCGATGACGGGCAATGACATAAAGCAATTGGTCGCCGTCGTAGAGCCTGCCCGCGGCATCGGCCATCACCAGACGATCGCCGTCGCCGTCGAGCGCAATGCCGAGATCCGCCTTGTTGCGCTTGACCGCCATCTGCAATGCCCGGGGCGAAGTGGCACCGACCTGGTCATTGATATTGAAACCGTCGGGATGGGTGCCGACCGGGATGACGTCAGCGCCCAGTTCATGGAAAACGTGCGGCGCGATGTGGTAGGCGGCACCATTGGCGCAATCGACCGCGATGCGCATCCCGTGCAGGTCCAAATGGGTCGGGAATGTACTCTTGCAGAACTCGATGTAGCGCCCGGCCGCATCGTCGATACGACGGACCTTGCCGAGCCTGGCCGAGGCCATGCACTTCAACGGGCGTTCGATCTCGGCCTCGATCGCGCTCTCGATTCGGTCCGGCAGCTTGGCGCCGTCGCGCGAGAAAAACTTGATGCCGTTGTCGTCGTACGGGTTGTGCGAAGCGCTGATCACGATCCCCGCCGACAGGCGCAATGCCCGCGTCAGATAGGCCACCGCCGGTGTCGGCATCGGCCCCACCAGCAGCACGTCCACACCCGCTGCCGACAACCCGGCTTCAAGCGCGGACTCGAGCATGTACCCCGACACGCGCGTGTCCTTGCCGATCAGCACGACAGGCTTTTCCTCGCCTGTCGTGCCGGACGCGGTCAGCACTTTGCCCGCGGCATAACCCAGGCGCATCACAAAATCAGGCGTAATCGGCGCAGCACCGACCCTGCCGCGCACACCGTCCGTGCCGAAATATTTTCTCGCCATTATCGTAATGCCGCCAATGCATCCAGTAAATGATGCCTATTCTAACCGCTGAAGACACAAGACTCACGTACGCAGCGGACCTGCCGCCCCGGCAATCAGATTACCGTCGATATACCACGCCGGCCAGTTCGGCCGCCAGCCGCTTTGCCGTGTCGTTCATGATCCCGTGCAGGCTTTGCGCAATGCGTTCCCGCACCGGGGCGAGCAGCGCCGGCAGGCGCACCGAGCGGCTCAGGATACGGGTTTCCAGCGCGTACAGCCGCTGATCGTGTCGAGCTTGTACGGCTTTTCCTCGAGAATGCTGACAGGAATGCCCTGAATGTTGTTGCTGGCAAGCGGCGCGTCCTTGGGTCTTCACCCGGTCGAACCGCGGCATCTTGCGAGCCGCGGCAGCCTTGGCGGCCTCGTCCATTTCGGGGTGCGATCCTTGAGTTCCGCGTTCCACCAGTCGATCAGACCGAGCGTACAGCGCTCCTTGAACGATTTGGGCTCTATCGTTTCTCCGGTCTTGAAGAGATTGACCCTATCGACGAAATCGCCGACGAAATCGAAAAACTGCTCGGCCACAAAACGAACGCAGACTAGTGTTTACCGCGGACGGCATTCCAGACCGCGAGCGCGTCGCGTGTCGCCGCCACGTCATGCGCGCGCACGATGCGCGCGCCGTTTTCGACCGCGATCACCGCAGCCGCGATACTCGCGAACACGCGTTCTCCGGCCTCGCGCCCGGTGATTTTTCCCAGCATCGACTTGCGCGACAATCCGGCCAGCACCGGCACGCCGAGCGCCGCGATCTGCGCGAGCTCGCGCAGCAGCGCAAGATTGTGCTCGAGCGTCTTGCCGAAACCGAAGCCCGGATCGATCACCAGACGCTCACGGTCAACGCCGCCGCGCTGCGCCGCCTCAACGCGGGTTGCCAGAAAATCCCGCACCTCCTTCACGACATCGGCATAACGCGGAGCCTGCTGCATGGTTTGCGGGTCGCCCTGCTTGTGCATCAGGCATGCCGCTGCCGACGTGCCCACGACGGCCTCGAGCGCACCCGGCGCAGCGAGCGCATTGATATCATTGATCATGGATGCCCCGGCGGCGACCGCTTCCCGCATCACTTCGGGTTTTTGCGTATCCACCGAAACCGGAACGCCGCAGTCCGCGAGCCGCTCCAGCACCGGCAGCACGCGCCGCCGCTCTTCGTCGAGCGTTACCGGCAGCGCTCCGGGACGCGTCGACTCGCCGCCGATATCGAGGATGTCCGCGCCCTCCTCGATCAGGGCTCTGGCGTGCGCAACCGCCTGCTCCGTCAGCACGTATCTGCCGCCATCGGAAAACGAGTCGGGCGTGACGTTGATCACGCCCATGATGAGCGGTCGCTCTAACGAGAGCCGGAATTTACCGCATTGGAGATACATCGGTGAAAGGTGAACGAGTGAACGGGCAAAGAAGTGAGGGAAAAGCGCCTTTACCCTTCACCCTTCACTATTCACCCTTCACGCGCTGTCAGGCCTCTTGTGCCGGCGTCGCCGTTGCCGCAGCGC